>NZ_DLOC01000049.1:0-35207 GCF_002478465.1 Empedobacter sp. UBA7494 | reverse complement strand
CACTTTTGAGACAGCTTCTTTCTTGTTATATCGAGTTTCTTAATCTCTTTTATAATTTACAACTGCTTCTATAAAAGCTTGTGCATTTTCAACTGGAATATTTGGTAAAATTCCGTGACCTAAATTGGCAATATATTTATAAGGACCAAAATCGTCAATCATTTCTTTTACCATTTGCTGAATAGTTTCTGGTGGCGATAACAAGCGAGAAGGATCAAAGTTTCCTTGTAACGTCTTTTTGAAGCCTGTAAACTCACGCGCTAATTGTGGCGTAATTGTCCAATCAACACCCAAAGCAGAAGCTTTAGAATCGGCCATTTTCTCTAAAGCAAACCAACAACCTTTTGCAAAAACTGTTACAGGAACCACTTTAGAAACTTCGTTCACAATTTGCTCAATGTATTTCCAAGAAAATTCGTCATAATCTTTTGGCGATAACATTCCACCCCAAGAATCAAAAATCTGAATCACATTTGCACCATGTTCCACTTTTTTCAACAAATATTGAATCGTAGTTTGAGTGATTTTTTCTAACAATTGATGCGCAGCAACTGGATTTTGAAAACAAAAACCTTTCGCTTTGTCAAAAGATTTAGAACCTTGTCCTTCTACTGCATAACACAACAACGTCCATGGAGAACCTGCAAAACCAATCAACGGAATATTATTGTCCAACTCTTTCTTAGTGATATCCATCGCTGCATAAACGTAACCTAACTCTTCTTCAACATCAGGAATATAAACTTTTTCTACATCTTGAGCTGTACGAATAGGATTCTCTAACCACGGACCAACACCTGGTTTCATCTCGAAATTCATTCCCATTGCTTGCGGTACAACCAAAATATCCGAAAAGATAATTGCTGCATCCAACGGAAAACGACGAATTGGTTGAACTGTAATTTCAGCCGCTAATTCTGGCGTTTGACAACGTGTAAAGAAATCATATTTATCTCTCAATTCGATAAATTCTGGTAAATAACGTCCTGCTTGACGCATCATCCACACTGGCGGACGCTCTACCTCCTCACCTCTCAATGCTTTTAAAAGCAAATCATTTTTTATCATTGATGTATTTTTTTATATTTTCGATAACCACTTCCACCAAAGGTGTTTGTGCAGTTATAATTTCATGATTTGGATAAACTTCTTGTATCGTAGAAGTTGTTGTATTTCCGATTGTAAAAATACGCGAACTTTCCGATATTTTATTTTGTTGATGAAACGCTTTGAATGATAACGGACTAAAAAAAGCATACGCATCAAAAGTTTCATTTAATTGATAAACAATCTGTTCTGATTGATATGTAATAATTTGATTGACTTCTTGATTTGCTTTTGACAATTCATTTACCAACAAATCTCGGCGCGAAGAACCGCACAAGAAATTCCATTTCGGAGAATAATTTCCTGAAATCAATTTCGGAGCTAAATCTTCTGCATAATCTTCAATCAACACAACCTCTCTGTTTTGTGCTTTTAGTTTTTCTGCCGTTTTTTTTCCAACAACAAAAAAATGACCATTCAATTCCAATCCTTGAATGGCATTTACTGTATTTTGACTCGTCACGATAAATTGATGAACGGATTCATCAATCTGTGCAGAAATTTCATTCTTCGAAGTCAATTCGATTTGTAAAGTTGGTTTGCAAACCACCTCAACATCAGCTCCGAATTCTTTTTCAAGTAATTCAGGAGAAATTAACTTCGTGAATAAAACCTTCGTTCGCACTATTTCGTTCCGATTTCTTTTTTAATTTCTTCAATCATTTTTGCTGCACCTTGCGCAATACATTCTTCAGCAAATTCACGACCTTTTGTCAAATATTCATCTGCTTTAAATTGTCTTTCGATTGAAATCATTTCTTGTCCATCAATTGATAAAATTGCTCCTTTGAACGAGTAATTTTCTTCATCAATTTTCTCAACTAATGCTCCAATTGGCGCTGTACAACCACCTTCTAATACATTCAAGAATTGACGTTCTACTGTTGCAAAAAGTTCACATTGAGGATTATTAATATCACTCAAATCCAAACCTTCTTTGGCTACAATTCCTAAAATTCCTTGTGATGGTGCAGCAATCATCCAATCAATCACTTTATAATGAAGACCTTTTTCTGCCAATTCATCTAAAATTTCTGAACGATCCAAACCTGCAAAAGCAAAAACAGCTCCGTCCCAATCTGCATTATCTTGCAACTTTTTCAGACGTAATTGCACATTTCCACGTAAATCTACAATCGTATCATTTGGATATTTATGATTCCAAAATGCTTTACGACGCAAAGATCCAGTAGCGATAACACGATGTTTTTTCTCGAAAATATCTTCCGATTTGTACACCAAAATATCCGCAGAACTTGCGCGTTCTGGATATGCAATCAACTCTAATTTTTCTGGTAAAACAGTTGGCACATCTTTCAACGAATGAACCGCAATATCTACTTGATCATTCAACAAAGCAATGTCCAATGAACGCGTAAAAACACCTGTTAAACCTAATGAATAAATGGGTTGTTTTAGATTTGCATCGCCTTCAGAAGTAATCGGAACGATTTCTGTTGGATGACCTTTTGCCTCAAGAATAGAAGCAACTTTATTGGCTTGCCAAAGCGCTAACGGACTTTGACGTGTACCAATTTTTATTGTTTTCATGATTGTATTAAGCTTGTTTTAAATGAAACATTTTTTCGATTAACTGAATTGTTTCGTCTGCGTTTTCTTTATTTTCGATCAAATAAGAAGCAAACTGATTTGTAATTTTCTGAATTACTTTTTCAGTTAAAATCGTTTCATTTTCGTCAATGTTTACATTATCTTTTTTCAAGTTATTTAAAGCAAAACTCTGAAAAAAGTCTAATCTATCTTTGAAAGATTGAATAGCTGGAACCAATTCTCTGGTTTCTAACCATTCGTAAAACTCTGTAGAATGCTCCTCTATAATTGCCAAAGCTTCTGGAATTGCATTGCGACGTTGCGCAATAGTATCGTCTACCATTTTAGACAATCCATCCACATTTACCAATTGTATAGATTCGCGAGCAGCCAACGTATGAATTACATTTTCTGGAACTGACATATCAATAATCGTCATTTCCTTATCGAACGGAATCATTTCTTCTGTAATTGTGTAATTACTTGCTCCCGTTGCAACAATTAGAATATCTGTTTTTTGTAATTCTTCTTTTAATTCGCTGTGATCTTTTACGGTAATATCATATTTCAATCCAAGAACTTCTGCCTTTTCTTTTGTACGATTGATTAACGTAATGTTTGTATTTGGATAATGTTTGACCAAATTAGCGCACGTATTACGACCAATTTTACCAATTCCGTACAACAAAATATTTTTGTCGACCAAGTTTCCTTGCGTTGCTTGAATAAAATTAACCGCAGAATATGCAACCGAAGCAGAACCGTTACTTAAGAAAGTTTCGTTCTTTACTTTTTTACTAATTTGGATCGCAGTATTTACCAAACGCTCTAAAAAAGCATTTGATGCACCTTGTTTTTTGAAACGAGAAAACCAAATTTTGATTTGTCCTATGATATCAAAATCACCTAAAATCTGACTTTCTAATCCCGACGAAACGCGGAATAAATGTGTAATCGCTTCTTCTCCTTCTTTTACCATCATAAATTGACGGAATTCATCTGCATTACCTTCTGTATATTTACAATATTGCTCAACGATTTGATCTTCGTTTTCTGCAAAACCATAAAATTCAGTACGATTACAAGTTGATACAATAAAAAAGTTTTCTAAACCATTCGTTTTAGAATCTTGTGTAAACGTTTCAACTTGTTCCGGGAAAAATGTAAATTTACCACGTGTAATGGCGTCAGCTTTTTCATAACTGATTCCGATTACGTAAAAATTTTCTTCCGTTTTATTACCTCTAATTGCCATTTCTTCAAATACTGATACAAAAGTAGTTTCAAAACTCTTCGAAAAATAACTTTAAAAAGAAAAAATAACGCTAAAAATTAAAGTTTGCTTTTTTAGAATAATTATAAATTAAAGGTTTATATTTGTATGTAAACCATTATAAAGAGCGAAGTTGACAATTATCACGTTTTTTATATGACAAACCTCATCATTCGAAATGGATTTAAAAAATACCCATAAAAGTAAAATTAACGAGTATAAATTGTCAACAGACGTATTTATCGCTCAGATAGACAACTTTACAGCTTCTACAGACACGATTCTGAAAGGAATTGACAAGCGTTATATACAATTCTATTTTTGTACAAAAGGTTCACTGACATTTAATTTTAATAATGGTATTTATAAAATCAATTTGAACGAAGGAAAAAGTTTTTTGTTTTATTATCCAACATTAGACATTCCATTATCGTTAAATATAAATGCCGAAAGTAAGGTTTATATTGTGGTTTTGTCTATTCAGAAATTACATCAATTGTTTGCAGAATATCAAATTCAGAATAATTTGATTTCGAGCATGACGCAAGAGAAATTTTATATTGAACGTGAAATTGGTCCAGCGATAAAATTAGTTTTGAATCAAATTGAACAAATGAAACTTTCTCCACAATTTCAAAATTTATTTTTGATTGGAAAAATGTACGAATTGTTCACGCTTTATTTTTCTGAAATCGAAAGTCAAACCGAGCATTGTCCTTTCTTGAATGATGAAAATGAAGGAAAACGAATCAAAGAAATCAAAGATTATTTATTAGCTGATTTTAAAAATCCACCAACAATCAAACAACTTTGCGAAAAATTTTCGATCTCGGAATATCATCTGAAAGAAGGTTTCAAAGAACTATATGGAACAACTGTTTATGGTTATTTATTGGATAAAAAACTGGAATATGCGTTGCATAAATTAGAAGAAAATCAACAAATGGTAAAAGATATTTCGTTTGAAATTGGTTACGAAAATCCATCACATTTTATATCAGCATTTAAGAAAAAATACGGTTTAACACCTAAGCAATACATCAAACAATTTCAATAAAAACTTTAAGAATTGTTAATCTTAATATCATTTATTAACTATTTATAAATACTTACTTTTGTTAAATATTTATAAATAGTTATGCAAAAATTTTTACTTCTTTTATTTCCTTTTGCCGCTTTTGCGCAGCAACCCGACTATTATGAAGGGATTGATTTTAAACAAAATGGAAAAACGATAAAGGAAGAATTACACGATTTAATCAATGCTACGCATCATGCAGTTAGCTATACTCCTGGAGTTTGGAATATTTTAGATAAATCTGACTTAGATTTAGATTCGAAAGGTCGCGTTTTATTGATTTATGGTTTTACTGATAATTCTACTGTTTATGCTGAACAGCGTACACGTGATGTAAATAACAAAAACAATACTGGCGGAAATGCAAATGGAAAATGGGAACGCGAACATGTTTTTCCAAAATCATTAGCAAATCCTGTTTTAACGACTAATAATCCAGGAACAGGTACAGATGCGCACAATTTACGTGCAGTTGATAGACAATTAAATTCGACAAGAAGTAACAATACTTATCGTGAAAAATGGGCACAAGATGTGACAGGGCAAGCCAAATTAATCAATGGCGGTTTTTATCCAGGTGATGAATGGACAGGAGATGTGGCACGAATTATTATGTATATGTATGTACATTATGGGTTGGAAACTGATCCGCAATTGGTTGCGTACAACAACACAACAACAACCAATAATGATGGAATGCCAGATATGTTTCTGAAATGGAATGTACAGGATAAAGTATCTGAATTTGAAAAAGTGCGAAACGAAATTATTGCCGAAACGCAAGGAAGTCGAAATCCATTTATTGATAATCCGTATTTAGCAACGTTAATTTGGGGCGGAGATAAAGCCGAAAATACTTGGGCGGAATTATCTGCGAACGATTACAATTATCAACAAACGCTTGTAGAAGTTTTTCCAAATCCAACAACAGATAAGGTAAAAATTAATGCGAAGAATTTTGATTATGTGAATCTATATGATTTTAATGGTCGTTTGCTTGGAATTGAATTAGGTTCGGAAGTTAATTTGAAAAATTATCCAGCTGGTATGTATATTTTATCTATTCACCTAAAAGATAGAAACATCATCACAAAAAAAGTGATTAAGAAATAATTTTAAATAAAAAATTCCAACTCTAAGAGTTGGAATTTTTTGTTTATTTATTTTAACAACCTTCGTTATACATCACATCAAAAGAAGCTACTTTATCATTTACCAATTTGAATTGTAATATTGAACCTGCATCTTGATCTTCTACATTAAAATAACGAAAAGTCTTTGTTCTTTTATCCGTTTTATCATCATAACCATCATAAATAGAGATATTCAAGTTTTTGTATTTCGACAATAATTCATCTAATGAAGAACCAACTTTAATTCCAGACAATGTTTTAAGGCTCGAATCTGTCGATTTCACGCTATAAACAGTCAAATTATTAGAACCATTTCCATCTCCGTTCGATGTTAAGCCAACTTTATAGGTTACGCCTTTCGAAACAATTGTCAAATCGTCTTCTGGATAACCGTATTCATTTAATTTCAATTTGAATTTTTGTCCAGTTAATTTCTCTAATTCAGACAATTTCATTCCAAGTTTTACGTCATTAATACGAGTTGTAGAAACTTGCGCTTGCAAAGCTATTCCAGCTACAAAAGCAGCTATAAAAAACATTTTTTTCATTTTTATGTATTTAGGTTTTAATCATTATTTTAAAGTGTACATTCTTCTGGATTATAAGAACTCAATCCTATTGTTGTTATAATTTCATTTTTCAAAGAAAAAGTCAATATTACACCATTTTCTTTATCATCAATTCTAAATTCTCTGTTATTATTATTCGATTTATCCAACAACACATTGTATTTCGACGAATAAGCTTTCCATAAATCCTCCAACGTACTGCCAATACCAATTCCAGATAAGGTTTTGATGTTTTTACTTGTTGTCGAAATAGAACTTAAATAGGTGTCATTTTCTGTTTTGCTCAAATAACCACTTCTTATTTCGATTGAGTAATCAATTCCTTTTAAAGTGATATTCGTTTCTCCTTCATCAACAATTGCAGCAGGTTTTTTACCTAACAATTTTAATACTTCGGACGGACGCATTCCAATTTTCAACTCATTCATTCGTGTTGTAGAAATCTGACCAAATCCAACTACCGAAAGCAAGAAAAATCCTACTAAAGCTACTTTAGTCCTCATAAATATTATTATTTAAATATCCCGATTCATTCAACAAAACCATTTTTACGACTTTATTATTTTTCAAATAAAAATCTAATGTACATCCATTATCAAGATCATTTATTGCAAAAGCTCTGACCGATTTTGTCTCATCATCTTCAAAAATATCTTGCACAGAAATATCATATTTTTTGTACGCTTTCCATAAATCATCCAACGAACTTCCAATTTTTATTCCTGATAAAGTCGAAAGTTTAGTGCTTACAGACGAAACTGTATACACTTCGAATTGTTTTGTTTTCAAATTTTTATAGTACGAAATATGATATTTAATTCCATTCAACTCAATGTCCTGTTCAGGCATTTCAGCATTATTCACATCATAAAGCGCTAATTTATTTGGTGTTAAAGCCGCAACTTGTTTTTGTGTCATTTCGTACGAAATATCTCCAAACTTTGAAGTCGTTACTTTTTGAGCAAATATTATCGAAGTAAATAGCAAAAAGCATCCTAAAATTGAAAAAAATCGACTAAGCATAAGCATTAATTTGAGCAATATGTTTTACAATTTTTCCTTTATCCAATACCCAAAGCGCATCATAAACTCCAGCTCCATCGCTATATGTCCCAAACAAATAATATTGATTTAACTCTTTATTGTAAGTAAGTTTTGTAGCTGACAAATTCGCATTATATAAATTGGTAAAATATTCTTTTGGAATGATAATGTCTTTTCCTTTGAATGATATTTTAAACGATTTGAATTCTGTTTGAGGAATCATTCCGTCCGAACCAAGAAAATCTTTTTCATCAATCGCATAAACAAAATCACCTTCCTTGAAAATTTTATGCTTTTTTGAATTAAATGTTTGCGTTTCGAGCTGAATAATATAATCTGCAATCGAAAATTCTATTTTAGAATCATTTACTGAAGTTGGTGAAATTGTTTCAAAATCTTCTAATTTTTTGATTCGATCATGGTAAACATAACCTGCTTTTTCAAGTTGATATTCGACCAAATACCATTTCGAATTTTCTTCATCAGAATCAATTGGATAAATAGAATTTGAATTGACTTTAGCAACTATTTTAGACGAAGTATTTTTCTCATCTCTCACATTTGAAAAACCATCTTTATCTTGGACAATCCCAAATTGAGCTTGCGCAAAATAGCTTAAAAAAGTAGTAAGAATGAATAAACTTTTTTTCATTTTTTGATTCGATTTTCTTGAAGTAAAGCTAGCAAAATCTAAACCAAAAATTTTCACGAATTATAGTGATTTTACAAAATCGATATTTCTTTTCAAACCATCAAATTTTGTACGTTTTACGGGCGATTTTTTAAAAATTTCACGAAAAACATCTTCCGTAATTTCTTCCCAATCTTTTTTCGAGAATTGATTAATTTTCTCATGACCAACAAAACGAGTTTCTTTCGTTGGCAACGAAAAACGATTCCACGGACAAACTTCTTGGCAAACATCACAACCAAAAATCCAATCATCAAATTTCCCTTTCATTTCGGTCGGAATTTGATCTTTCAATTCAATTGTATAATACGAAATACATTGACTTCCATTCACTGTTTTATTGGGTAGAATTGCCTCTGTTGGACAAGCATCAATGCAACGCGTACACTTTCCACAATGATCAGTTTCGATTGGAGAGTCATAGGCTAGTTCCAAATCAATAATTAATTCGGACAAAAAGAAAAACGACCCTTTTTGTTTGGACAACGTCAAGGAATTTTTACCAACCCAACCAATTCCAGCTTTTTTCGCCCAAGCGTGTTCCAAAATTGGTGCTGAATCGGTAAAAGCTCTTCCGCTCACCTCTCCTATTTCTTCTTGAATAAAATCTAATAATTCTCGCACTTTTTCCTTCACGACAAAATGATAATCTTCGCCTTGCGCATACATCGCAACTTTGTAAGAATTAGGATTTCGATCTAAATCTTGGTAATAGTTATACGCCAACGAAATCACAGATTTTGCTCCTTCTACCAAAATTCGAGGTTCCAATCGCATATCGAAATGATTTTCCATATACTGCATTTCGCCATGAAAATCATTCTTCAACCAAGCTTCTAAATGAGGTGCTTCTTCTTCCAAAAAATCAGCCTTTGCTATACCACAAGAAATAAATCCCAACGCTTCAGCTTTTTCTTTGATGCATTGGGACCATTTTATTTTGATATGTTCTTCTGTTTGAAGGAGCATTAGTTAATTCGTAATTATGAATTTATAATTATTATATCGACGAAATTAAATTTTGTCATTCTGAATGAAACGTTAGTGAAATGAAGAATCTGAGATTCCTCCTAACATCGGAATGATATTGTCATGTTGAACTCGTTTCAACATCACATCTTATTTAATTTTTCCTAAATTGAGATTAACGATTTTCAGGTAAAATATCTTTAAATTCTTTCTTTAAATTCTCAAATTCTGTTAGATTAACTTTTTTCAACACAATTTGCGTAGATGCAGGATATTTAGATAAATATTTATTTGGACGAATAGGTCTTGGAGTAAAATTACCGCTACAATTCGGGCAAACATTTTCCAAAATATTATCAACGCAATCTTTGCAAAAAGTACATTCAAATGTACAAATCATCGCTTCTGTTGAATTTGGCAATAAATTCTTTCCACAATTTTCGCAATTAGATCTTAATTCTAACATAAAATATTTTTAATGATAAATACTATTCTCTTTTAAGATTCCTCCTAACGTCGGAATGACAACGAACTTAGAACTTAGAACTTAGAACTTAGAACTTAGAACTTAGAACAAAATTACAAATCAAATAAATCGGTTTGAGGTGAATTTTCGCCACGATATTTTACGCCAATATGTTTGAAAGCTTTTTCTGTTGCAACACGTCCACGCGCAGTACGCATCAAATAACCTTCTTGAATGAGATATGGTTCGTAAACTTCTTCCAATGTTCCACCATTTTCTCCAACTGCTGTTGCTAAAGTTGTAATTCCGACTGGTCCACCTTTAAATTTCTCTATGATCGTTGATAAAATTCTGTTATCCATTTCATCTAAACCATTGTCATCAACTTTCAAGGCTTTTAGAGAAAATTCGGCAATTGATAAATCAATTTTTCCATTTCCTTTTATTTGTGCAAAATCTCGCGTTCTTCTCAATAATGCATTTGCAATACGAGGAGTTCCACGACTACGACCTGCAATTTCTATCGCCGCTCTTTCGTCAATTGGTGTGTCTAAAATACGAGAAGATCGCTCAACAATCGTACTTAATAATTCGACATTATAATATTCGAAACGGAAATTAATTCCAAAACGAGCACGAAGTGGCGCAGTTAATAAACCAGAACGTGTTGTTGCACCAATTAATGTAAAAGGATTCAAACCAATTTGAACCGAACGAGCATTTGGTCCAGATTCGATCATAATATCAATCTTAAAATCTTCCATTGCCGAATACAAATATTCCTCAATAACAGGAGACATACGATGAATTTCATCAATAAAAAGCACATCATTTTCTTCCAAATTAGTCAATAAACCAGCTAAATCACTTGGTTTATCGAGAACTGGTCCAGAGGTAATTTTGATTCCAACGCCTAATTCATTCGCAATAATATTTGCCAATGTCGTTTTTCCCAAACCTGGAGGTCCGTGCAACAAAACGTGATCTAATGCTTCGCCACGAAGTTTAGACGCTTTTACGAAAACTTCTAAATTCTCTAGAATATGCGCTTGTCCAGCAAAATCATCAAAACTTTGCGGACGAACAGTATTTTCGTGATTTAGATCGTCGTCTGGATAAAATTCTTTATCAGGATTTAATAAATCTGACATAAAATGATGATATAAATTATAATGATGATATTACGAAGGACAAATTAAATTATCCTCCGTACTTTTACACCTACAAAGAACGCAATATTTTTTTAGATAAAAAGAATTATGAGCAAAGGAATATTATTAGTGAATTTAGGTTCGCCCGATTCTACAAATGTTGAAGACGTAAGAACTTATTTACGCGAATTTTTAATGGATAAGAAAGTTTTGGATTCTCCTTGGATTATTCGTAAAACTATTGTTGAATTATTTATTTTACCAAAAAGACCCGAAAAATCTGCTGAAGCTTACCGAAAAATTTGGACAAAAGAAGGTTCTCCTTTAATTGTTTACTCTAAAATTTTGAGAGATATGGTACAAAAACAAATGGATATTCCAGTTGTTTTGGCAATGCGTTACAAAAACCCTTCGATAGAAGCTGGTTTACAAGAGCTTTATGACAAAGGAGTTCGCGACATTTTGGTTGTTCCTTTATACCCTCAATACACGATGTCTTCTACAGAAACTGTTGCGGATAAAGTGCTTGAAATTCAGAAAAAAAGTTACAAAGACACTAAGATTAATTTCTTGAAAGCTTTTTACAATCATCCAGATTATATCAAAGTTTTAGGAGATTCTATCAAAGAAAATTTACCTGAAGAATACGATAAAATATTATTCACTTATCATGGAATTCCAGAGCGTCATGATAATAAAGCACTTCGTGCTGCGAAAATTAGTAAATTACCAATTGAAACTTATCGTAATCAATGTTTTGAAACAACAAGGTTATTAACTGAATATCTACAATTACCAGAAGATAAATACACAACATCTTTCCAATCTCGTTTGGGACGTGATCCTTGGATAAAACCATATACAGATTATGTATTGGAAGAGTTTCCTGAGCAAGGCGTGAAAAATTTAGTTGTTTGTTCACCTGCCTTTGTTGCAGATTGTTTGGAGACTTTGGAAGAAATTTCGATGGAAGGACAAGAAGAATTCTTAAAAGCTGGTGGAGAACAATTTACATACATTCCATGTTTGAATGATCGTCAAGAATGGGTGGATACATTAGTGAAATGGTTGAAAGGTTGGCAAAATAATTAAGAAAGGTTTTTAGCCTTACAAAATAAATTAGATATCTTTGTTTGGAATTTTTCAATTTTAAACAAAGATATTTTTTTAAAATGAGACTAATTTTCTCAATTATTTTTTTAGTCCTATCACTTTTTAGTTCGGCTCAATTTTTAGATACCAGTGGAAATCTAATTATTGATGGTCGAAAATATCTGAAATCTAAAGTGGATACTACAGGACGAAAATCGGGTTGGGAAATTTATGGTGCAAATACCTTAACCGTTAATCAGAATACCTTTTCCAATTGGATGGCAGGAGGTGAAAATTCGGTTTCACTGAATGCAAAAACTGATTACGAATTCAATTTCCGAAAGAAGAAACACTTTTGGGACAATCGTTTTATTTTTGAGTATGGTTTTTTAGATAATAAAACCAATGGAACACGTAAAACTGCTGACAATCTAAATATCACAACTTCTTATGGTTATTTAATTAAAGAAAAATGGTACCTAACCTCATCACTTAATATTCGTTCACAGTTTTCTGCGGGTTTCAATTATGGAACAACTCCAAAAACAAAACTATCAAATTTGTTTGCGCCTGCATATGTAACAATTGGGGTCGGTGCGAATTATACGCCAAATTCTAATTTTTCTGTCAGTTTTCAACCTTTAACATCAAGAACAACAATTGTTGCAGACAAAGATTTGCAAAAGAAAGGAACCTATGGTTTGCGAAATGATGGCGATACGTTTCTTTTCGAAGTTGGTGCATATTTAGGTGGACGTTATAAGGTAAAACTTTTTGATAATGTCACTTACGATAATAATATTGGAATTTTCTCTAATTATTCCAACAAATTTTATAACCTCGATATTGTGTATGCAGGATTGTTAGATATGAAAATTAATAATTTTATGTCCACGCAATTAACCATTAATTTGATTTATGATGAAGATCAAGTTGCGCAAACACAGTTTAAACAAGCTCTTGGGATTGGCTTAACATATAAAATAGACAGTACTAAGAAAAAAGATAAGAAGAAACGTCGAAAGAAGGAAATTCTCCCATATTTCGATACATCTGGCATTTCTCCTGTCAAATTACCTAGAATAAAACTGGAGAAGCAAAACTATGATCAAGTTTTTGATAAAAATACAATTGACGAAAAATCAACGTATATTAAATCAGAATCCATATTTTTGGAATAAAATAACTATTAAATCAACCAATCTATATGAAAAAAATTTTATTTGTATTAGCAATTTTAGGAAGTGCTACAACTTTTGCGCAAACAGTAAAAGATGGTAAAGTAGCTACTGACAGTAAGCGTTATTTAAAAGATCAGAAATTTGATGGTCGTCAACCTGGCTGGTTTGTTTCAGGAAATAATTCACTTTTATTTTCTCAAAGTGCATTCAGTAATTGGGTTGCGGGAGGTGTAAATTCATTTGCGCTGAACGGAAGTTTAGATTACGAATTTAACTTGACAAAAGAAAAGCATATCTGGGATAATCGTGTTGTTTTGGGATACGGAATCCAGACTAACAAAGGCGAAAGTTCTCGCAAAACAAATGATGTTATCGACTTAACTTCTTCTTATGGTTACAGCATTGGAAATCATTGGTATTTAGCTGCCTCTATGAATTTTCGCACACAATTTACAGATGGTTTTGATTATTCAACAGATCCAAAAACGAAGATCTCAGGCTTGATGGCTCCAGGTTATCTAAGTTTAGGTTTGGGTGTGGATTACAAACCAAACGAAAATTTCCAAGTTAATATTCATCCATTTACACCAAGAGTTACATTTGTTTTAGACAAAGATTTACAGAAAAAAGGAAACTTTGGACTTAAAAATGATGGCGATAAAACATTATTCGAATTTGGTGCATATTTAGGTGCGCGATACAAACTACAAATTATGGAAGGAATTTCTTATGATAACCGTGTTGGAATTTACGCTGATTATCTGAAAAATTTCGGAAATATGGACGTTGCTTATCAAGGAATTTTGGATATGAAAGTGAACAAGTTTGTTTCGGCACAAGTAAGTTTAAATTTACTGTATGATGAAGATCAAATCAAGAAAACACAGATTAAACAAACACTTGGAATCGGATTTAATTACAAATTTGATAACACGCCACCAAAAGTAGAAGAAGCGCCAGCAACTGCATTTATACAAGAAGCGCCAATTTTCGAAGAAAAAGAAGAAACTGTAGAAGTGGCAACTAACATTCTGAAAAAGGAACCAATTCTTAATGAAACAAAATTAGTCGCTCAATAATATTTTCAACCTGCTTTTAATAAGCAGGTTTTTTATTTTTCTTATTTTTACAGCTCAATAGAAGAATAAAATGACAAAAAATATTTTCGGCGCACTATTACCACAAATTTTAATGATTGTTTGGGCAGCTTTCGAACTTTACCTTGGGTTCAACAACGAACAAAATAACCGCATCATTCTTAGCGCAATTGTGATATTAATCTTCGTTATTTTTACAATTATTACATTAGTCAAAGTAATTAAATACCCAAACGACCCAACTTATTTGAAGAAAAAGTAATTAATTATATGAATGTAATTCTTAAAACTGAACGATTAACTTTAAGACCAGTCAAAATTGATGATACAGAAGCAATTCATCAATTACATTCTATCGAAGAAGTTGATCAATATAACACGTTAGGAATTCCAGAAAATATAGACGTTACCGTTCTTCATGTAAAAGATTTAGTAAAGTCTAATCAAGGAGAGCAACCGCAAGCCTATACTTTTGTTATCGAAAATGACAATCAATTTGCTGGATTAATTTCTCTAAATTTAGGTCGAGCTAAATACAAAAATGCAGAAATTTGGTTCAAATTACATCCAGATTTTTGGAACAAAGGAATTGCAACAGAAGCTTTAAAAGAAATTATTTCTTTTGGTTTTAACACTTTAAATCTACATCGAATCGAAGCTGGATGCGCAGTTGATAATATTGGTTCTTATAAAGTTCTTGAAAAAGTTGGCATGATACGAGAAGCGCATACAAGACAATTACTTCCTCTAAAATCTGGTTGGGCAGATAATTATGGCTACGCTATTTTATCAACTGACTTACAATAAAAATTAAGTCATTCCAAACTCGTTTTGGAATCGCATCACGTGAAAATAAAAATTTCGAAGCTCGTTAAACGAGTTTCGAAATTCGAAATTCGAACACAATCTCCCTTAAATTTCGTAAACTTGTGTTATAAAACAACAAAAATGAAATTAATCGGTCCTTTCAGACAAATTATAACACTTGCCAATTTACCTTTAAAAGGTGCTATTCACGAAAACCAAGTCGAAGTTATCGAAGATGGAGGAATTATTATTGATGATGAAACATTTGTAGAAATTGGAAATTTCGAAACGCTTTCTCAACAACATCCAACCATCGAAATTGAACACATCAAAACAGAACAAATTCTTCTTCCTGGATTTGTGGATTCGCATACACACGTTTGCTTCGGAGGAAATCGCGCCAAAGATTTTGCCATGCGTTTGGACGGAAAAACTTATTTAGAAATTGCCGAAAGTGGTGGCGGAATTTGGTCTACTGTAACAGAAACGCGTAAGAAAACAGTTGACGAACTGAAAGATATTACCATAAAACATATTGCTCAATTAGCCAAACAAGGAATCACAACTGCTGAGGTTAAATCGGGTTATGCACTTTCTGTTGAAGGCGAAATTAAAATGTTAGAAGCAATAAATATGGCGAATCAAGAAAGTGAAATTGATTTAGTTCCAACTTTTTTAGGCGCGCATATGAAACCAAAAGATTTCGAAGGTTCAAACAAAGAATATTTAGAACTTTTGGTAAAAGAAGTTTTTCCAAAATTAAAAGCTGATGATTTAGCCAATCGTGTGGATATTTTTGTGGAACAATCTGCTTTTTCTGTTGAAGAAGGCGATTATTTCTTGAATGAAGCAAAAAATCAAGGATTTGAAATTACGATTCACGCTGATCAATTTACAGCTGGAGGAAGTTATTTAGCAACAAAATATAAGGCGTTGAGTGCAGATCATTTAGAATTTTCTGGAGAAGAAGAAGTGAAAAATCTTGCCAATTCTGATGTAGTTGCAACAGTTTTACCTGGCGCTTCTATCGGTTTGGGAATGCAATATGCTCCTGCTCGAAAATTGTTAGATGCTGGTTGTTGCGTTTCGATTGCTTCAGATTGGAATCCTGGTTCTGCTCCAATGGGAAATCTTTTGACACAAGCTTCTGTTTTGGCTACTTTCGAGAAATTATCAATGGCAGAAGTTTTAGCTGCAATTACTTTTCGTGCGGCAAAAGCACTGAATTTAGCTGATCGTGGCACAATAGAAAAAGGTAAAAAAGCCGATTTTATCAGCTTCTCTACCTTTGATTATCGTAATATTATCTATTATCAAGGGCAATTACAACCAACGCATGTTTGGAAAAATGGCGCGTTGATTAATCAATAGTGTAAATATTATCAGGAGTGATGGTGTTTGTCGGCGTGTAAATTAACCAATCGGTAATCATTTCTTGCGGATAAAGACCTTCATCTCCTTCATTCAAACCTTCTACAGCATAAGGACGATTCAAGCAAACACCAAAAATTTCGTTGTTTTCATTGATTCCGTACACATCAAACCAAATATGTTCCTTATTCATTTCATGATCGACATCAAATCCTAATTTGATTAAAAATCGATAATAATTTTCTTCATCTGCTTCTGGATTAAAATATGTATTAAATGCTTTTTTATACGATTCAAAACGTTGATAAGCCAAGGCTGACATTCGTTCCGTTTCCTGATCGCTGATAAAGAAAATCGGATTATCTGCAATTGTTGCTGCATAAACTTCTGGCGTCAATGTATGTCCTTCTTGCACTGCTAACAAAACACCACAAGGTTCGTAATTTTCGTTTTCTGGCTGACGTTCATTGTAACCTCCCGGAATTGTTGCTGGATAATCTTTCACCACATCTTCCCAACGTTTCCAACAAAATGTAATATCCAAACCATCATAACCAATATTAAATTCTTCATTTTCTGGCGAACGAAAATCTGGTTTAATAAACGCATTTACAATCATATCCAAAGCCGAATTCATCTGTTCTACTCCATCTTTGATGTTCAACATTTCCAATTCCACAGAACCGCAACGGTGCAAACCATGCGTATGCATCCAATACACGCGATCGCCATTTTCGTCCTCATCATAAACGCCATGTATCACATATAAATACGAAGGCGCAGGCGGAATTTCTGACTCTGCTGTTACTTTCGCCCATTTACCAGAAAGCAAACGATAAGGCATAAAATCGACAACAATAGACGGATTCTCGACAATGGCTTGCATTATTTTTAGTTGCAAATGAAAACTATCCAACGCATCATTTCCAAAATACATCACAGATTCCAAATAAAAATCTTGTTGCGTTGCAATTTCCATTTCTTCATCCGAAATCATATTTCCAAAACCAAATTCAGAATAATCGTTACTTCTCGCATCCACAACATACAAATTCACATCAAATTCTTCCTCCAAATAAGACACTACAAGTTGATATTCTTGCTTTACCGCTTCATTTTCTTCTTTATCAATCTCGATAAGATCAAAATTGATTAATTGAAAATAATCGGTTGATTTTAGACTTTTTTCAATTGATTCTCTTGAAAATACAAAATCTTTTGACGAAGGAAAAATTCCCATTGTAGAAGCCAAACTCAATCGATCCTCTGCAATTCCTTTGTACAATTCTTGATTTGTCATAGTATAATTTTAGTTAGTTTATTGTTAAAGATAAATGTTTTAAGTTCATCAAAATTTTAGCAAAATGTTAAACTTTAAAATGATTAAAGATGATAATTCAGTTCGCATTACGTTAATTTATTGTAATTTTGCTCGCATAATTTTACAATTATGATAGCATCTATGACAGGTTACGGTAAAGCCATATTGGAATTACCTGAAAAAAAAGTAACGATAGAAATCCGTTCTTTAAACAGTAAAACACTGGATTTAAACACGAGAATTCCTTCTTTTTATCGTGAAAAAGAATTAGAAATCAGAAACCTTATTTCAGAAAAAGTTCAACGTGGAAAAGTTGATTTTTCGATGTTAGTAGAGTTAAATCCTGCTGCAAGAAATCAAAATATAAATGCTGAATTAATCAAAAGTTATATGGCAGAATTCAAATCAATCACGCCAAATGTGACTGATGGTGAATTATTGCCCGTAGTAATGCGCCTTCCAGACGTTATTTCGTACACGCAAGACGATTTGGGTGAAGACGAATGGAATCAAATTCGTGCAACAATTATTGATGCGATCGACGCATTAAATCAATTTAGATTAGACGAAGGAAAAGTTTTAGAGAAATATTTGACTTTAAACTTGAATAACATTCTTGAGCTTTTAACACAAGTTGTCCCTTTTGAAAAAGAACGAATTGAAACTATAAAAGAACGTTTCAATAAACGTTTAGAAGAATTAAAAGTTGATGTTGATCAAAATCGTTTCGAACAAGAATTAATTTTCTATTTGGAGAAATTTGATATCACAGAAGAAAAAGTTCGTTTGAAAAACCATTGCGAATATTTCTTGAAAGAATTAGCTGGAACTGAATCAAATGGAAAAAAACTAGGATTTATTTCGCAAGAAATTGGTCGTGAAATCAATACGTTAGGTTCTAAATCAAATCATTCTGAAATGCAAAAAATTGTTGTTCAGATGAAAGATGAATTAGAAAAAATTAAAGAACAATCGTTAAACATTTTATAATGAAAAAAGGAAAATTAATCGTCTTTTCGGCTCCATCAGGCGCAGGAAAAACAACTTTGGTTCGTTACGCTTTAGAACAATTAGATCATATCAAATTTTCTATTTCTTGTACAACTAGAGATAAACGCGAAGGTGAAACTCACGGAGAAGACTATTATTTCTTAACACCAGAAGAGTTTAAAGCAAAAATTGCAAACGACGAATTCATAGAACACGAAGAAGTTTACCGCGATAATTTTTACGGAACTTTAAAATCGGAAGTTGATCGCATTACATCTGAAGGAAATTCTGTAATTTTTGATATTGATGTTATTGGTGCATTGAATATCAAAAAATTGTACGGAGATCAATGTTTAACAGTATTTGTAAATCCTCCATCTTTGGAAATTTTGAAAGAACGTTTAATTTCTCGCAACACAGAAAGCGAAGATAAATTGAAACAACGTATTGATAAAGCAGGAATTGAAATGGAGAAAGCCAAAGAGTTTGATATCATTTTATTGAACGACGATTTAGAAACTGCAAAAGCAAAAACCTTAGAAATTATTACAGATTTTATTAAATAATAATTTTTAATCATCATGATATAAATGCCTCGAATAAATAAAATCGAGGCATTTTTGTTATCTTTAGCTTTCGAAAAAATCACTACATAAAATGGAAATAGAAAATAGTTTAGAAATTAACAACGCCAATATTCATTATGTTCACTACGAAATAAACCCAGAAAGACCAACACTTATTTTTTTACACGATTCGTTGGGTTCTACACAACTTTGGAGAGATTTCCCAAAAGAAGTTGCCGAAAAAACAAATTGTAATTTATTCATCTACGATAGAAAAGGTTATGGAAAATCGTCGCCTTTCACCATTAATCATCGCGAATTAACCTATATGCATGATGAAGCAGATTTTCTAAATGATTTGGTTCAACATTTCAACTTCAAAGACATTATTTTATTTGGACATAGCGATGGCGGATCGATTACGTTACTTTATGCCGCTAAATATAACAAAAATCTAAAAGGAATTGTTGTTGTTGGTTCGCACATTATTGTGGAAGACGTTACACTGAATGGAATTAGAGAAGCAAAAATTGCATATGCCGAAACTAATCTAAAACAACGTTTGGAGAAATATCATGGCGAAAATACCCAACAAGTTTTTGAGATGTGGACACAAACTTGGTTACGTCCAGATTTTATTGATTTTGACATTCGCGAAGAATTAAAAAATATCGAATGTCCGACTTTAGTTATTCAAGGAATTGATGATGAATTTGGGAGTTTAGAACAAGTTGATGGAATTATAAATAATGTAAAAGGACGAAAAGAAAGTTTTATCGTTCCTGATGCAAAACATACACCATATAAAGAAAATAGAACGCCGACTTTAGCTAAAACTATTGAGTTTATTTATTCGTTGTAACGAATAAATAAACCTAAAAATCACTATTTTATTCAATTTTTCTTCTTCGTTTTATCCATTTATATACTTCGAACCAAAGTACAGAAAGCATTGCTACAAGCATCGTGATCCCTAATTCATTTAGATTTAATGAAGTCACTTTAAAAAACAAAGAAATTGGTTGTATATATAATATAGCGAAGAGTATTACTAATGTCAAAACTGTCACATAGACCATTAAATTATTTTTATTTCGAAAACTTGACCATAAACTATAATAAAATGAGCGATTGGTTAAACTCAACCAAACATTCGAGAAAATTAACGTTGTAAAAACCATTGCACGTGTTTTCTCTTCATTTCCTCCAAGTTGATAAGTATATTGATATACAAACAACAATCCTAATGTGATTATAATTCCTTGAATAATACTCGTCGAAAGCTCTTTCCAATTCAAGAAAGTTTCGGTCATTGGACGAGGTTTTCTTTTCATCGAATCTTTTTCCAATGGTTCATTTTCATACACAATAGAACATGTTGGTCCCATAACCAATTCTAAGAAAATAACGTGAACTGGCGTAAAAATTTGTGGAAAAGCCCAACCTAAAAATAATGGAAGCGAAACAATTAAAATAATCGGAATATGGATAGAGATAATATATTGAACAGCTTTTTTGAGATTCGTATAAATACGTCTTCCTGCCGCAATTCCAACAACTAATTTACCTAAATCATCATTCGTCAAAATCAATTGTGCAGCTTGTTTCGCTATTTCTGTTCCCTTTTCACCCATTGCCACTCCAATATGAGCCGCTTTCAAGGCTGGTCCATCATTAACGCCATCACCCAACATTGCCACAACATCTCCATCTTCTTTCAACGCTTTTACTACAGCCAATTTCGCTTCGGGAAACATACGCGCAAACAACACTTTATCACGAGCTTCTTTTAATAATTCTTTTTCGGAAAGTTGTGTAATTTCACTTCCTGTAATACTATTTTCTACATGTAAAATTCCAGCTTGTTCAGCAATACTTTTTGTTGTTTCGGCATTATCACCCGTAATCACTTTTACTTTAATTCCCGCATCATAAATCTGTTGAAACACTGTATTAATTCCTTTTTTAGGAGGATCATAAAAAACTACGAATCCTAAAAACTCGAATGGTAAATCTTGTTGAATTTTTGGAAAATTATCCTCTTCAAAATTAGATTTAGCAACACCCAAAAGTCGAAAACCTTTTAATCCAAAATCATCAATGACTTTTTTTAATTGATTTTTTTCTTCCTCTGATAATTTTGAAACATTCAGAATTGCTTCTGGAGCACCTTTGGCTGCGATTATTCGTTGATTTTCATTATTTTTAAAACAATGCGTCATCATGGGAGGTTTCCCAGATAAAGGATATTCGAAAAACATTTGATATTGATTGCGCTCATCAACCTGTGTTTGTTCGTAAACTCGGTGTAACGTTTTTTCCATTGGATCGAATGGAACAGGTTCACTACTCCACATCGCATATTGTATAATCTCAGAAATTTCAACATCATTGAATTGATTTTCATCAAAAACCGTACACATTTTTGCATCATAAATTGCATTCAATTTCATCGAATTTTCGGTAATTGTGCCTGTTTTATCACTACAAATAACAGTTGTGCTTCCTAAAGTTTCGACAACACTACTCTTTTTTACAATAATTCCTTCGCGTAATAATTTCCATGAACCCAATGCCATAAATGTAGTAAATGCAACTGGTATTTCTTCGGGTAAAATAGACATTGCCAAAGTCAAACCGTTTAATAAACTACTTACAATGTCATTTGTTTGAAAATAATTGAATCCGCAAACCATTGCAAAAACAATAATTCCAATGATTGCCATTCCTTTCACAAATTTTTCTATCTGCAATTGCAAAGGCGATTTTTCTTCTTTTATAGATAAAATTGACGTTCCTATTTTTCCCAACTTCGTTTCTGCTCCAATGGCTGTCACTTCAAAAATAGCCAAACCAGAAACTGTCAAAGTTCCACTGTAAATTTCTGAATGATCTATATCTTTAAAAACTGACATACTTTCGCCTGTTAAAGCAGATTCATTCACCGAAAAATCATTGCTATGAACAATATTTCCATCAGCATTAATCATCTTTCCTTCTTCCGTCACACACAAATCACCAATTGTAATTTCGTGTGTTGGAATCTCAACTAATTGTCCATTACGAATAACTGAACTCAAAGGTTCGTTCAACTTTTCTAACTCTTGCAGAGCTTTTTGATTACGAGAATCTTGGTAAAATGAAATTCCTGTCACAGCAACAATAGCCACAAACATAAATGCAGCTTCACCCAAATCACCAACCAACACATAAATAATTGATACAGCAATCAAAATTAGCGTCATTGGTTCTTTTATAATATCAAATAATAAACTATACCAAGCAGAATTCTGTTCACCCTTTATTGCATTATCTCCGTATTGTTGTTGAGCTTTTTTGACTTCAGAATCAGATAATCCTTTTAAATTTTCAGGAATTTTTATAGACATTATTTCAATCGATTAGTGTTTACTAAAGTTACAGCTAAATCCAATTAAAAAATAGTTTAATACTTGATTATATCCTATTTAGATTTGATTTCAATTAAAACAAAAAAATCATTTCTTTCGAAATGATTTTTGCTCTATTATTAAGGAATTAATTTTCGAATGCATCGCAGTTTATGCGAATATTTTTGAGAATCGGTATTGAAAATTCCATTGGTATCAATAGGATCAATACGAACTTTACCATGTGCATGTAAAACTTTTCCGTTACCACACATAATTCCTACATGTATTATACGACCTTCTGCATTATCAAAAAATGCTAAATCACCAGGTTCTGCTTCTTCTACAAAACTTAACACTTCGCCCATTTCTGCTTGTTGATAAGCATCTCGTGGTATTTTATATCCCCCAATTTTGTACACTTGTTGTGTTAATCCTGAACAATCTATTCCAAAAGATGATTTACCACCCCACAAATAAGGTACATTTAAGTAAGCTTTTGCTATTTCAACCAACTGATCTTTTGATTTTTTACCAGAAGTATATACGCCAAAATATTCAAAACATTTTGGACCAATTTTGATTTTACTTTCATTCAAAGTACGAACCTCAGCTCCAATTGTCAATGTCATTGGCAAGCCATTTTCCATCGCATGATTATACGGATTAATTGCAAATTTCTCGATCGAATCTTTATTATATTCTTCTTCCGAAATTTCTACAATTTGTTTTGGATCAAGCCAACCTTCATAACCATCAAAAGCTAACTGAACTTTCGTCCATTTTTCTAATTCTTCTAAAATAATCAACTTTTCTCCAAATAAAACCTGACTCACCATTTCTGATGAATCTCTTGCTTCAGAGCGCAATGGCGCAACACTTACTTGACAAATGGCGTACTTCATTATTTTTTTCGAATTAACGTAATTCCATCACGAATCGGTAAAATGATCGATTCTACACGTTCATCTTTCGTTACCATATCATTAAATTCTTTCAAGATTTTTGTCGAAGGATCTTTTTTATCTTCCTCCTCCATCATCACTTTTCCGTACCACAACACATTGTCAACTAACATTGCTCCTCCGGGACGAAGAAGTTCCAAAACCTTCTCGAAATAATAAGGGTAACTCTCTTTATCGGCATCAATAAAAGCTAAATCTACAGAATCTTTTTCAATTGTGTTCAATTCTTCGCGCGCATCATTGATTCTGAAATCAATTTTTGAGGCAAATTCTGATTCATCAAAATACTTTCTGCAAAGATATTCTAACTCATCATTTTTATCCATCGTTATGATTTTTCCATCAGCAATCAAACCTTCTGCCAAACACAATGTTGCGTAACCTGTAAAAGTTCCTAACTCTAAAATAGTTTTTGGGGCTAAAATCTTTGACAAAATACTTAACAAACGACCTTGATATTCTCCCGAAATCATGTGTGGCTGCGTTGTACATTGATAAGTTTCAACACGTAAACGGCTCAAGATTTCAGGTTCTTGATCCACATGATGATCTAAATACGATTCTAAAACTGGTGAAATTTTTATCATACCTTTAAAAAGTCAACAAAATTACAAAAAATGCATTGAATATCGGCTATATAAAGGAAATTTAGAAGAGAAAATTTATCCAAAATAATCAAACCAAAAAAGCATTACTTTTTGGGTAATGCTTTTTGTTTTGAAAATTATTTTGATAAGCTTAGACTAAATCTTAACCTCAGCCTTACTTTAAACTTTTCCTTTCTGAATAACAGTTACAACATCTGGATCTAATAATGTTGATGTATCGCCAAAATCAGTTTCGTTGCTTGCTATTTTTCTTAAAATACGACGCATAATTTTTCCGCTTCGCGTTTTTGGTAAACCTGAAACAAACTGTATTTTATCTGGCTTTGCAATTGCTCCAATTAATTTAGAAACTCCATTTTTTATTTCTGCTTCAAGTTCTGGTGAACCTTGTACTCCATCTTGCAAAATCACATAAGCATACAATGCATTTCCTTTGATATCATGAGGATAACCAACAACCGCGCTTTCTGCTACAGCTTCGTGTTCATTTATCGCATTTTCTATTGGTGCAGTTCCTAAATTGTGTCCAGAAACAATCACTACATCATCTACACGTCCTGTAATTCGATAATTTTCCATTACATCACGATACGCTCCATCTCCTGTAAAATAATATCCCGGAAATGTTGAAAAATAGGTTTCTACATAGCGTTTATGATTACCATAAATAGTACGAGCCATAGATGGCCAAGGAAATTTAATTGCTAAACGTCCTTCTGCTTTTTCATTTACTGCTTCTACTTCTTTTCCATGTTCATCCATTAAAACTGGCTGAATTCCTGGAAGCGGTAATGTTGCAAACGTTGGACGAAGCGGCGTAATTCCTGCTAATGGCGAAATCAAAATAGATCCCGTTTCTGTTTGCCACCATGTATCTACAATTGGACAATTTCCTTTTCCAATATAATCATTAAACCAGTGCCAAGCTTCCTCGTTAATTGGTTCACCAACTGATCCTAAAACTTTAAGACTTGATAAATCATATTTCTCGACATAGTCTAAGGATTCACGAGCTAACGAACGAATTGCTGTTGGAGCTGTATAGAAATGTGTCACTTTTAATTTTTCGACAATTTCCCAAAAACGTCCAAAATCAGGAAAACTTGGAATTCCTTCGAACATTACTGAAGTTGCTCCACAAGCCAAAGGTCCATAAATAATGTAACTATGTCCTGTAATCCAACCGATATCTGCTGTACACCAATAAATATCGTTGTGCTCCATTTGAAAAATATTATCGAACGAATAAGCCGTTTCCACCATATATCCACCACATGTATGCACCATTCCTTTTGGTTTTCCTGTAGAACCAGAAGTATACAAAATAAACAAAGGATCTTCGGCATCCATAATTTCCGCAGGACAATTATCGTCTACCTTATGCATTTCATCAATCCAAAATTTATCACGTCCACCAACCATAGAAGTAGGCTCGATAGCACGTCGATAAACAATACACGACTGAATAGAAGCACAATCTTTTAAGGCTTCATCACAAATTGCTTTTAAGTTAATTGATTTCGTTCCACGAAAAACTTCGTTTGCTGTCACCAAAACCTTACATTGCGCATCGTTGATACGAGAGGCAATTGCAGCAGAAGAAAATCCTGCAAAAACAATAGAATGTACCGCGCCAATACGAGCACAAGCTAACATCGCGATGGCTAATTCTGGAATCATTGGCATATAAATACACACACGATCTCCTTTTTGTACGTCATTATTTTTTAAGACATTCGCAAATTGGCAAACTTTTGAATGCAATTGACGATATGTAATAATTCTAGATTCCTCTAAAGGATTATTTGGTTCCCAAATTAAAGCTGTTTTGTTTCCATTTTTTTCCAAATGACGATCCAAAACATTTTCGGTAATATTTAGTTGTCCACCTTGAAACCATTTAAAATCTGCTTGTTCAAAATTATATTCAAGTGTTTTGTCCCATTTCTTTTGCCAAACGAAGTTTCCAGCAATTTTATCCCAAAATTTTTCAGGCTCCTCGACACTTTTTTTATACGCTTTCTTATATTCAGAAAACGAATTGATTCTAAAATTGTTAATCATTTTAATTTTAATTGTGGTTTTGAATACTAAATATAAAAAAAGCGAATCAATTTATCAAATTAACTCGCTTATATTTTACAAATGAATAAAAACTATTCTATTTTCCTTTATACGGACTTGCATTGTAATATGCTAAAGCAGTTGGTAAGGCTTCCTTTATTTTAGCCATACGCGTCGCATCCGAAGGGTGAGTACTCAAGAATTCTGAAACTCCTGCATTTCCACTTTTCGCCGCCATACGTTCCCAAAAAGGAATTGCTTGAGAAGGATCATAACCCGCCATCGCCATTAAATACAATCCTGTAACATCAGCATCTAATTCCATTTTACGAGAATAGTTTAGTAAACCAACTTGTGCACCTACAGGATATAATTGTTCAAAAACTTTTGCATATTCTGCATTTCCAATGGATCCACCAACTATTTGTCCTAAACCTTGTGCGGCCATTTGCTGAGAAGCTTGCTCCGCACTATGACCAGCCAAAGCGTGACCAATTTCGTGACCTAAAACAACAGCCAATCCCGTTGCATCTTTGGTAACAGGTAAAATTCCTGAATAAACAGCAACTTTACCTCCAGGCATACACCATGCATTTACTTCGTTTGCATTTAACAACGTAAATTGCCATTGGTAACCTTGTAATTGAGAAGATATTCCCTTTTCTTGATAATATTTTTCAGCGGCATATTTTAAACGTTCCCCTACTGTTTGCACCATTTTAGCATCGGCAGTACCTGTAATTACTTTCCCTTGTTTAAGAACCTGAGAATATTGGTTGTAAGCTGTCGGAAATAAATCTGCATTAGAAACTAATGACAACGATTTACGTCCGGTAACAGGGTTTGTAGCACAAGAAGCTAATACTAAAGCTCCTGCTACGGTTAAAATTATTTTCTTCATATTTTTAAGTTTATTTACCAAGTTTCTTTTTGATTTCGTTCAATTTCATCAATGCTTCAACAGGTGTTAACGTATTGATATCTGTGTTCAGAATTTCTTCTCTTATAGAATCTAAAATTGGATCATCTAACTGAAAGAAATTTAATTGCATATTGTCTTGCGTTATTTTCTCCGTTTTGTTCGAGATTCCTTCATCTGTTTTCGTCGCTTCCAAAACTTTCAACACATCATTTGCTCTGTCCACCACTCGTTTTGGCATCCCAGCCATTTTAGCAACATGTATACCAAAACTGTGCTCACTTCCTCCTGGAACTAATTTTCTCAAAAATAATATTGTATCTTTTGTTTCTTTGATACTAACATTAAAGTTTTTGATACGTTCCATCGATTTTGACATTTCATTCAATTCATGATAATGCGTTGCAAACAATGTTTTTGGTTTCAAGGCACTTTGATGTAAAAATTCTGCAATTGCCCATGCAATCGAAATTCCATCGTAAGTCGAAGTTCCTCGACCAATTTCATCCAATAAAATCAAACTTCGTTCCGAAATATTATTTAGAATACTTGCTGTCTCATTCATTTCGACCATAAATGTCGATTCCCCTGAAGAAATGTTGTCTGAAGCACCAACTCGAGTAAAAACTTTGTCAATAATTCCTAATTCGGCTGCTTGAGCTGGAACAAAACTTCCCATTTGCGCCATCAAAACAATCAAAGCAGTTTGACGTAAAAGTGCCGATTTACCAGACATATTTGGTCCCGTAATCATAATAATTTGCTGATGATCCGAATTTAACTCAACATTATTCGACACATATTGTTCACCAATTGGTAATTGTTGCTCAATCACAGCATGACGACCTTCTTTTATATTTAGTTCAAAACCATCATTAAGAGAAGGTTTTGTGTAAATATTTTTCTCTGCTATTTCTGCAAAAGTTGACAAAACATCCAAAAATGCAATTGCTTTTGCTGTTTGTTGAATCGGTAAAAGTTTAGTGATAATTTCTTGTAACAATTCAATAAATAATTGATTTTCTATTGCAAGAATTTTTTCTTCTGCTCCAAGAATCTGTGTTTCGTATTCTTTTAATTCTTCAGTAATATAACGCTCTGCATTCACCAAAGTTTGTTTACGAATCCATTCTTCTGGCACTTTATCTTTGTGTGTATTTCGAACTTCGATATAATAACCAAACACATTATTGAATGCAATTTTCAAGGACGAAATTCCAGTTCGCTCTGTTTCACGTTGACACATTTGATCCAAATAATCTTTCCCAGAAAACTGAATCTTTCTCAATCGATCTAACTCATCAGAAACACCCTCTCTAATCACATTTCCTTTTACAATTTGATGTGGTGGTTCATCAGTAAGTGTATCAAAAATCTTTTGCGTTAAATCATCAATTGGTTGGATTCGAGAAAATAAATCTGCAACTTCTTTGATATTCGATTGTTCAGCAACTTCTTTTATTTCTTCCGAAATTTTCAAACTTTGTGCTAATTGTTGTAATTGACGAGGTGTAATTTTACCTGTCGAAACCTTCCCAGCTAAACGCTCTAAATCGGTTAATTGACCTAATTTTTCGCGCAAATCGTAACGTAAATCTCCAAATTTGTAGAAATATTCGACAATATTTTGACGACGTTGAATTGACTTCAAATCTTTCAACACCATTACCATCCAACGATTCAGCAAACGAGCACCCATCGGAGTTTTAGTATCATCTAAAACATTTAATAACGTAACACCTTTTGGATGTGGAGAATAAACCAATTCGAGATTGCGAATCGTAAATGGATCCATCCACACAAAACTATCTTGATTAAGACGCTGAATAGATGTTAAATGCTGAATTTCGAAGTGATGTGTGTCATCCAAATAAGCTAAAATTGCACCCGCAGAAATGATTCCATCTTTTAAATCCTCGATTCCAAAACCTTTTAGATTCTTAGTTTTAAAAAGATTGGTTAATTTATCAACTGCAAAATCATATTGAAAAGCCCAATCATCCAACAAAAATTTACTTTTGACATCAGAAAAATTATATTTAACACGTTTTTGGTAAATCACTTCACTTGGTCGAAACGATTGAATAATCTTTGCCACTTGATCTTCATGTCCTTCAGAAACTAAAAATTCTCCCGTCGAAACATCTAACAACGCAATTCCAAAAGCTTTATCACCTTGATGAACAGCCATCAAAAAGTTATTCGATTTCGACGATAAAACCTCATCTTGCAACGCAACACCAGGCGTCACCAATTCTGTAACACCACGTTTTACGATACCTTTTACCATTTTTGGATCTTCGAGCTGATCGCAAATTGCAACACGCAAACCAGCTTTCACCAATTTCGGTAAATAAGTATTCAAACTATGATGAGGAAACCCTGCCAAAGCACTATTATCAGAACCATTGGCGCGTTTTGTTAAAACTATATCTAAAATGCGAGAAGCTCGCACAGCATCTTCTCCAAATGTTTCGTAAAAATCTCCCACACGGAACAACAACATCGCATCAGGATATTTCGCCTTGATAGTGTTATATTGTTTCATTAGAGGAGTTTCCTTATTCTTTACTACTTTTGTCAAATTATTATAAATTTTGAACAGCTAAGTTAGTTAAAAACGAAGTGATGAGAAAACTAAAATTAGACGAATTAGGTCGCGTTTCTGCGGAAGAATATAAAGCTATTGAAAAACATCCGATTGTTGTGGTGTTGGATAATGTAAGAAGTATGCACAATGTTGGTGCGGTTTTTAGAACTTCGGATGCATTTTTAATTGATAAAATTTATTTGTGTGGAATCACAGCAACTCCGCCTCATAAAGAAATTCATAAAACGGCAATTGGTGCAGAAAATTCTGTTGATTGGGAATATGTGAAAGATTCGAATGAATTGGTTGCAAAACTAAAAGAAGATGGTTATCAAATTGTAACAATTGAACAAACGGAAGGCTCTGTTTTGTTAAATGAATTTGAAGTTGACCAATCTCAAAAATATGCAATTGTGATGGGAAATGAGGTTGATGGTGTACAACAATCAATCATTGATCAATGTGATACGTGTATCGAAATTCCACAATCTGGAACAAAACACTCTTTAAATGTTTCTGTTTGTACAGGTATTATTTTGTGGAAATGGTATGAAGGATTTATGAAATAACGGAAAGCGGTAAGCAAAATAAAAAAGACTCAAATCATATGATTTGAGTCTTTTTTATTGTTTAAAAATTCACTGAAACATTAATCCATTCTGGATCAAAATCGGCGTTATATTTTTTGTAGAAATTAATTGCAGGTTCGTTCCAATCCAACACTTGCCAAACCATTCCGTGGTAATCATTTGCTTTTCCATAAACAATTAATTCATCCAATAATAATTTACCAATTCCAGAACCGCGCATTTTTTCGGTTACGATCAAATCCTCCAAATATAATCTGCGTCCTTTCCAAGTCGAATAGCGATCGTAATGCAACGCAATTCCTTCTACATTTCCGTCTACTTCTGCGACCAAAGAACCCCAAACAGGTTTATCTCCAAACCCGCATTCTTCCATTTCTTCTAAGGTTACCGTTACTTCGTCTGGTGCTTTTTCGTATAAAGCTAATTCGTGAATTAACTCTAAAATTCGAGGACAATCTTCTTTTCTTGCTTCTCGTATTGTTACATTTTTCATTATTGTGTGATGTTATTTAGTTATTCGTTATTCGAAACTCGAAGTTCGTTTTACGAAACTTGAAATTAGTTATTTTAAAATATAACGAAATTCTCACCTCAAATTTCTTACTTCTAATTTCGTACTTAAATCGTCATTCCAATTTCGATTCCTTTGATACGGCGATACAATTCGGTTGCGTAATTATCAGTCATTCCCGAAACATAATCCAAAATTCCCATAACTTTTTGATACTTTGTTCCTTTTTCGTACAAAAACTGAGCAGGAACTAAACGCAACGCTTTTTTCTCAAAGGTTTTGCGTTCTTTTTCATCTTTCAAAATTGGTGGAATAAATTGCGAAAGTAATTCAGACATAACATTATAACCTGCATTTTCGATTTCGAGAACAGAACGATGATTATAAATATTTTCAATTGAGAAACGTTGAATTTCGTCCAAAACTTTTTTTGTTACTTGTTCCGTTTCATTTTTAATGACATCTAACAAAGCCGTTTTAAATTCTCCTTTTACAATCTGATCAAAATTATTTTGGTAAACTTCAACCGATTTTTGAGTCAATAAGTTAATTGATTTTGCACGTAAATACGCTATTCGATCATTTTTATCTGAAATAGATTTTAACGTATTTTTTGTTTTATCAATCTGAGATGGATCTAAAGATTCGACCAAATTCAAGAATAATTTTCGGCATTTATCATGATCAATAATTCCTAAGCGTTGCGAATCTTCAACATCTATAATCGAATAACAAATATCGTCAGCCGCTTCAACCAACCAGACAAACGGGTGTCGCTTGTAAATAATTGGTGAATCTTGTTCCAAAACCATATTCGTTTTTTCAGCAATCGTTCTAAATGCTTCTTTTTGAGCCTGAAAAAAACCAAACTTCTTTCGATGCAATTGACTTTTATCTTTTGCAACCGATTCGCACGGATATTTTGCAATCGCAGCCAATGTAGAATAGGTTAAACGTAAACCACCTTCCGATTTTCCGTTTTGTTGTTGTGTCAAAATTCGGATTGCATTCGCATTTCCTTCAAAATTGATTAAATCAGCCCATTCGGATTCAGTAAAATATTGTTTCAAATCTGTTTCATGACGATCAAAATAAGAAGCTATCGCATCTTCGCCCGAATGTCCAAAAGCTGGATTTCCGATATCGTGGCACAAACATGCTGCTGAAATTACATCGTGAATACTATATTTATAAAACTCTTGCGATTCTTTTGTTAATTTATAATTTTCGGAAATAAATGTTCCAACCAAATTTCCCATCGAGCGTCCAACAGACGAAACTTCCAACGAATGCGTCAATCGATTGTGGACAAAAACACTTCCTGGCAAAGGAAAAACTTGTGTTTTGTTTTGCAAACGACGAAAGGCAGACGAAAAAATAATACGATCATAATCACGCTGATATTCTGATCTCGCATCCGACGTATCGTTTGTATTACTGCGTTGATTGGTGTAAATATGATTGAGAAGTTCCATAAACTGATTTAGAAAACGAATTTAACGAATAATGTTCAGTCATAAAAAAATCCGAACGGTTTCGTTCGGATTTTTGATTTTATTTAATATAATGATATTTTATTTAATAAATAATCGTCTGTTACATATTCGTTGGAAGTGATATTAAAATAATAAGCATAATTATTGTATAAGAATAGAATAGTTTTAATATAAAAATCTATTCCTTCAAAATTTATTTTATTATAAGTAAGAACTCCTTCTCCAAGTTTATCAATTTTTATAAATTTTACTTCTTCATTAAATTGTCTCGATGAATCATATTGAATTTTTAAATATTCCTTAGTAAAAATATTTTTTTCTTCTTCACTAAAATTAGATATTTTGTTTTTATTATCATTAATAGTTACTGAAAAATTTTGTTTTGTTGATGAAGAAATATAATTACATGAATAATTATTTATATCTTCAATAGTTCTTGTATATATTAATTTACATGGAGTTGAGAACGTCAAATCAACAACTCTATTATTTATTTGTGAAAAAGATTCACTACATAATATCAATGAGAAGATTATAAGATATTTCATTTTTTAATTTTAAATTAATTTAATCTTATAATAATGATTAATTTTAAATAATATAAAAGATATAATGAAAATTAATATTAAAAATCCTAAACATTCTATAAAAATAAACGGTAAATAATAATTAAATATTTTATTAGAAACACTCAATTTATCTGCTGTTATTTCTCCTATATTAGTAGGAATAGCATATTCACCTGGGCTTCCAAATATAAGTAAACTTCTCTGTTCAATTCCTGAATAATCTTTATCAAGTAAAAAATTATTATATACTAAATATCCACTTTCTGGATTAATAATCTGCTCATTTTGGTAACTAGCCTCAAACTCCCCAAATATTAAAGTAATTATCAAAAGTATTAAAATTGATATACATAGTGATTTTATAATTAATATTTTATTTAAACTAATTACGTCTTTATTTATTAATATTTCTTTTTTTTCCATTTCAAAAATTATTACCAACTTCCTGAAGCACCTCCACCTCCGAAGCTTCCGCCTCCGAAGCCACCAAAGCCGCCTCCGCCGCCAGATGATCCACCCCAAGAACTTCCTCCTGAGCCGAAACCTCCGCCACCGAAAACAGAACTTCCTGTGTTCATGATGATAATATCGTCTAACAAACTTCTTCGTCTACCTCCATTTCCACCATTATTACCACCTCTACCTTTCGAAATAATAATGAAGATAAAAATGAAAAATCCTATGGCAAAAATCAATGCAAACCAATCCATTTCTGGTTCTTGCGATTTTGGTTTGTCTTGTTTGTATTTCCCTGCAAAAGCTTGAAAAATAGAATTGACTCCAGCATTTATTCCGCCAGCATAATCACCTTGTTTGAAATACGGAATAATAACATTGTCAATAATCGATTTGTTGACACTTGGTGGTAGATAAATTTGAGCTCCATAACCTGTTCTAATCGTAATCTTACGATCTTGTTCACTTAAAACAATTACAACTCCATTATCTTTTCCTTGTGTACCAACTTTCCATTTTTCACCAATATCATTTGCAAACATTTCTAACGGATAACCATCTAGAGACTTCACTGTTAATACCAAAATTTGAGTAGATGTTGAATCATCATAGGCTACTAATTTTCGTTCTAATTCATCCAACTGCATTGCATCAAAAACATGTGCATAATCTTGCACAAGTTTTTTGGGTGGATGCTTGATATTAACCAATTCTTTAGGCGTTTGCCCAAAAACGGTTAAAATAGTTAGAAAAAAAGTTAGAAAAAAGTATTTAACTGTAGCTAATTTCATCTGGTAATTCGTTTGTATCATCCTCTTGATAAGGAAAATATTTTTTAAGTGCTTTGCCTGTTTTTTTTATTCCTTCACAAAGCCCTTTTACATAATGTTCTTTTTTGAAATGCTTGATGACTTCATCTTTTATATCATCCCAAAAATCATCTGGTGTCACTTGATCAATTCCTTTATCACCAATAATTGTAAAGTTATGATCAGTTGGTGAAACATGAAACAACACACCATTTCTATCTTTGGTTTTGTTCATTTCCAATCGTTCAAACACCTCTAAAGCTTTATCAAAATGATTGGGAGAAGATTCGAATTCAATATGAACTCGAATTTCCCCACTTGTATATTTCTCCGCTTTTTGGATGGCTTCGATTATTTTTTTTTCATCTTTTGAGGAAAGAAATTTATGTTTCTTATTTCCCATAATGATTAGAATTCTACTTTAGGAGCATTTTCAGATCCTGCAGCAGCTTTGAAATAACCTTTTTTCGTAGCACCTGTAAAACCAGCGATTAAGCTGTTAGGGAAAGTTATAATCATGTTATTGAATTTCTCTGCAGCATCGTTGTATTTTTTTCTCTCAAATAAAACTTCTTGCTCGATAGAAGATAATTCTGCTTGTAAAGAAGTAAAGTTTTGATTGAATTTAATATCCGGATATTTTTCAACAGAAACCAATAAACGGCTTAATGTAGATCCTAATTGATCTTGAGCTTGTTGAAATTTCGCAATATTTGCATCTGTTAATTGACTTGGATCATCAATTTTAATTTGATTAGAAGTCGCTTTTGCACGTGCATCAATT
>NZ_DLOC01000051.1:0-40018 GCF_002478465.1 Empedobacter sp. UBA7494 | reverse complement strand
TAATCCCATCTTCAATATAATTTAAAGTATCATTTTTAATTTCATATTCAAGATTTAAAAAATTCTTTGTTTTAATTAAATCGCCATAGATAATTGGATATTATAAAATTATATTGTTATTATTTATAACCTCCAAAACTGATTTATCATTAATTTTAATATATTTTTTCTCTAAAATCTGAGCATTTAAACTTAATGTAGAAAAGTAAAATATTACAAATATAAATTTCATAAAATACTATTTATCATTATTATTCTCTACAAGTTTCTCTACTATTTTTTCCTCACTTTGTTTAAAACCAATTTTTGAAATCGGAATTTCTTTTGATGATAAATAAAACTCTAAATCAGCATTTAATTCGATCAGACGATGCGGAAAATCTTGTCCGACATTTTGTTTGGCTTCAGTCAAAAAAATTGCACAATGTTTTAGATAATCAGACGTTAATTTCGATTTCGCTTCTTGAAATGCCGAAAACAATACCTTTTCTGTCATCACAATATTTTTCGTTTCATCTTTTCTGTATAATGCATATAAACGTTTTTTAAGCGATTGTGTAAAATCAATCATCATTGTATTTGAGAAAAGTTTCATTTCAGCCGCATAAGGCGTCCAGAAGTCTTTGTTCAACGCATTTTGATTTTTCAAAATTGATAATAAAGGAGAATCTTGCGCCAAGTTCGCAGTCATGTGGTGTAAAAGTAATTGTTTACGCTCGTCAAAAGTTGGAGGAAAAATCGGAATATGTAAATCAAAACGACCAGGTGCAACGATTTCATCATTCAAATTTGCTAAAGATTCAACAGCTCCAACAATCAAAAGTTCTTTCGTATCATTTTTCTGAATATGTCTAAGAACGGAATAAAACAAATCGACCATTTCGGGATAAATGGTATTTACAGAAGTAGAATGTAATATTTCGTCGAACGAATCAATAAACAATAATGTTTTAGGTTGATTCATCTTTTTTGAAAGAAAATCGGAGAATTTATTCTTTTTGTTATCAAAATTCCCAACTAAATAATCATTGAAAATATGTACAAATTCGTAACCAATCATATCCGCTATTTTCTTTGCCCAATATATTTTCCCACTACCTGGAGGTCCATACAAAATCAAGCCAGCAGGTTTTTGAGATTCCCCAACTTTCTCCTTGATCTTTGCTGATAAATGGATCTAACATATCAGTCATATAAAAATACAAATCGGTATAACCGACTAAACTTTTACCAGAAAAATCTTCGCATTGCGGAAATGCTTTTTCTATAAACGGATATTTTCCACCAATGTAAGAATGAATCAAATAACTTGACACTCCCGTTTTCATCTGCTTTGCAACCTCAGCAGGAATTCCATTTGTCACAAAAAAATGAAGCACTTCTTCTTCTTTTGCACCAATTGTTTTAGCGATTTCTTCTATTGTTTTTTCTTTGGAATAATCTTCTGCATATTTTTTTAAGAAGTCTTTATTCTCTTCCGAAAATGTTATAAATTGTTGTGTTACATTAAAATTTTCGTCAATACAAAAACTCAAATCAATATTAAAATCATTGATAAAATTCTGTAAACTTCCTAAAGATATTTCGAGTTGATTAGATAAATCTTTTAATTTCATTCTGTTGGCTTGTTCTAATTTCTATTAAAAATAAAGATTAATTCGTGAACAAAACCATTTTAAGTTCTAAACTTCTGTTAAAGGAGCAAGCGCATCTATAGATGCGCTTGTTCCTTTTAATTGTATCTTTTATAATTATTTACAATTTAGATGAATTAAGATAATCTTCGATTTCTTCTTTATTTACTTCATCAGATTCGTCTTTTAAAACACGATGTGCTACTTTACCAACGGTTAAACCTTGAATAACAATTGAAAATAAAACAACGATGTATGTAATCTCTAATAACAAATCTTTCCATTCCGAATTTGGCATCGAAAGAACTAATGCAATTGAAACTCCACCACGAATCCCTCCCCAAACTAAAACGATAAGCGAACCTTTGGAGAATGTATTTTTTCTTAAAATAGTACGAGCTGGAATCACAATTGATAATGTTCGAGATAATAAGACGATAAAAATTGTGACAATTCCTAATAGAATTTGATCCATTAAATCTTCTATTAACAACAATTCGAAACCTATAAAAAGGAATAAAATAGCGTTCATTATCTCATCAATAAGCTCCCAAAATTTGTTTAAATAATCTTGAGTTGTTTTGCTCATTGCGAATTTCTTTCCATAATTTCCGATGATTAAACCTGCTATAACCATTGCTAAAGGGCTCGAAACATGAAGTTCTTTTGCAATCAAAAATCCTCCCATTACAATCGACAATGTAATTAAAGCTGAAACTTTATAATCATCAATTTTTTTCATGGATCTAGATGCTGTAAATCCTAATAATAACCCAAGTAAAATTCCACCTCCAGCTTCCATCAAGAATAATTTTGAAACACTTGCAAAGTCAGCATCAAAGCTTGGATTAGTTGCTATTTGTAAAACTACTGCGAACATTACAACAGCTACACCATCATTAAATAATGACTCTCCTGTAATTTTTGTCTCAATAATCTTAGGAACTTTTGCTTGTTTCAAAATTCCTAATACAACAATTGGATCAGTTGGAGAAATTAATGTTCCGAACAATAAACAATAGATATACGGAATTTGAATACCGAAATATGGCGCAATGTAATATAAAATTACTGATATAATAAATGCTGATAATACTACCGAAATTGTAGCATAAGTAGCAATTGTCCATCTCAAGTTTTTCAGATCGAGTATATTAACGTGCATTGCACCTGCAAAAAGCAGAAAATTAAGCATTGCGCCCATCAATATTTCATTGAAGTCTAAACTGTTAAAGAGTTGAAACATGTCTTTTGTAGCATCAGGAAAATAGCTATCTCCCAATAAACGGATAGCGACAGATACTAACATGGCGATAATCATAATTCCAATTGTTCCAGGTAATTTTAGGAATCGAAGGTTTGCATAAGAAAATAATGCAGCAAGAACAATTAGAACCGAAAAAGAATAATATAGTTCCATTGGTATTGATTAAAATTTGGAAAAAGTTACAAAAAAAGAGCCACTATAAAGTGGCTCTTTCTATATTAATTTGATTTTTTTACCAAAATTAGTTTTTTGGGGCTTGCCCAATTAAATCCATAAATTGATCTAACTTAGGTAAGATAATAATTTGTGTACGACGGTTTTTAGATTTTCCTTCCGCAGTAGCATTTGTAGTTAATGGGTTATATTCTCCACGTCCACCAGCTGTTAAACGTTTACCATCAACACCGTATTGGTTTTGTAATGCTTGTACAACAGAAGATGCACGTAAAGCAGATAAATCCCAGTTGTTACGGATGTTTGGTTTAGAAATTGGCACATTATCTGTGTTACCTTCAATCAATACATCGTAATCTTTATAATCGTTGATGATTTTCGCAATTTTACTTAAAGTTTCTCCTGCAGCAGGTGAAATTTCGTAGCTACCAGATTTGTACAACATGTTATCAGCTAACGAGATGTAAACAACACCTTTTAATACTTTAACATCAACATCTTTTGCTTCATTGCTAGATAAAGAACGCGTTAAGTTGTTTGTTAAAACCATATTCAAACTATCCGATTTGCTTTTCGCATCGATCAAATGTTTGATGTATTTGTTAGACTGATTGATTTCGTTCACTAATTCAGAAACGTTTTTAGAACCACCATTAATACAATTTTTCAATTGTTCTTGTAATTGTTTAATTTGATTTCTTTCACTCTGAACTGTGTTTTCGTACTGACCTTGGTTAGATTCAAAATTAGCTAATTTAGCTTTCGCTACAGCCAATTCTGTTTGACATCCTTGGTTCTCAGAATAAGCAGAATTGAATTTATTTTGTAATTCATCATACTTCTTCTGACTCACACAACTAAATAAAGTTGAAGCAGCGATAACCGCTACTGGTAAAATTGAAACTTTCATAATTATTTTTTTATTTCAGTTATACGAATATATGTTATTATTTTTTATTGCGAGTATATATTCTGCAAAAACCATGCTGTAAAAATATAAAACTCCTACAATCATTTGGTTGTAGGAGTTTTAACGTTAATATTTTATTTCTATTGTATTAATCCTGAGGAATATATAAAACCTGACCTGGATAAATCTTATCTTCGTGTTTTAACATTGGTTTGTTTGCTTCGAAAATTTTTGGATACTGCATTGGATCTCCATAAACTTCTTTTGCAATTTTAGATAAAGAATCTCCACTTTTTACAGTATACATTGTCTTAGATAAATCTGGAATCTCAATTTTCAAAGGTGTTTTCAATGTTAATTGATCTTCTACTCCTTCCACACCATCAATGTTACCTGCTGTTGCTAAAATTTTTTGTTTCTCATTGATGTCCAACGCTTGTCCAGCTACTACAATTTTATCTCCATCAGTAGAAAAAGTTACTCCTGATAAATCAAATCCTTGTTTTGCAACTTGTTCTTGTACTTTAGTTGCTTTTTCTTCTGGTGTTTCTGCACCTCCGAAGACTTTTTCTCCGGCATTTTTGATAAATGAAAATAATCCCATAGCGAGTTGATTTTAATAATATTTATTTGTTGATATTTAGTAAATATATAATTTCTCTAACAATTATCGTGCAATTGATGAATATTTCTTTTTTAAATTTTCCGTAATCGAGCGTTGTTGTTGAATTTGACTTGTTAATTGATTAATTTTTGCATCCAAAACTTTATCGTTCTCTTCGGCAGTTTGTATTTTTACGCTCAATGTAACCACTTGATCTTCTGTTGCGCGCAAAGCATTTTCGGTTTTTATCTTTTTCTTCATCAAACCATCAGTTACTTTATCATTAGATTCTCTTTCCAATTGATTTACCACCAAATCTAATTTATCGCCCAACGCTTGCTTTTTACTTTCTAATTTCAATAAGCTATTATTATCTTTTAAATATGATTTGATCGAGTTTCCTTTTTTCAATTGTGCATCTGCATTTTCTTTTGTCAATCGAATCATATTTTCGTTGGCTAATTTCAATTCATTTCGCACACAACCTTGCTTCGTTTTTATCGCTAAATCTTGTAATTGCGCATAAATTTTATCAAACTCTGCCGAATTACTATTAAACGTCATTCCATTTTGATCCGTTAATGTATTAATCACGGTCGTTTTTCCGTTTTCTTCATCAACCAAACTAATCACAGATTTATACACATCTTGCGAATTTTTGAACTTGATATTACTCGCTTCGTGTTTTTTTAGAAAAGCAGAAGAACCTTCTTTGTTCGTTACCCAATTTTCCCACGATTTCACAATCAAATTCTGCGCACAATTATCCGTAGAAAAAGCAAAAGATTTCAGTTCTTGTCCGTTCATTTGGTACTCAACTTCAAACAATCCTTCGTCAGATTGCGCATTAACATAAGCTGATGTTAACAAAGTTGTAATGGTTAAAAGTAATAGTTTCATCAAGTTGATAGTTTAAAATTATGTTCACAATTATTTATCCAATTTACAAAATATCGGAGTTTAAGAAAAGATGTTGTACAGATTTTTTATAATGGTTAATTTTAACCAGAAATTAATCAAACCGCATGCAAACAAAAATTTTATTAATTTACACAGGAGGAACAATTGGAATGGCGAAAGATTATGGAGATCAATCCTTGAAACCTTTCAATTTTGATAATTTGTTGAAACAAATTCCAGAGTTGGGACTTTTAGATTGTTCTTTCGATTATCATAGTTTCGATACGCCGATAGATTCGTCTGATATGAAACCAAAATATTGGATCGAAATTGCAGAAACCATTCAACAAAACTACGAAAACTATGATGGTTTTGTCGTTTTACATGGAACAGATACGATGGCGTATACGGCTTCTGCAATGAGTTTTATGATTGACAATCTTGAAAAACCTATCATTTTCACTGGTTCGCAATTACCAATTGGAGATTTGCGTACAGATGCGAAAGAAAATTTAATTACTTCGATTCAATTGGCTTCATTACGCAAAAATGATAAACCAATTATCAAAGAAGTTTGCGTGTATTTTGAATATAAATTGTTCCGTGCGAATAGAACAACTAAGATTAATGCAGAAAACTTTGATGCTTTCGAGTCACCGAATTATCCAGTAATTGGGGTTTCCGGTGTTCATCTGGAAGTGAAAGAAGATTTGTTGTTAAAAAATGTTGTTACGCATAAACTCTCTATCAACAAAAATCTAAATGCTGATGTTGGTGTTTTGAAGATTTTCCCTGGAATGAATCGTTCTTTTATCGAAAGTGTTTTGAATGCTCCAAATATGAAAGCTTTTATTATTGAAGCTTTTGGAACTGGAAATATTTTTACTGATGATTGGTTTATCGAATTGCTGGAAGAAATAACGAATAAAGGAGTTCATCTTATCATCAACACGCAATGTGCGGGCGGAATGGTAGAGCTTGGACGTTATGCGACAAGTGATGCGTTGCTAAATATGGGCGCAATTTCGAGTTATGATTTGACAATGGAAGCTGCAATTACAAAAGCCATTTATTTATTAGGTCAAAATCTTTCGAAAGAAGAATTCAAAACGCAATACGAAGCAAACTTAAAAGGTGAACTTCGTCATCATTTTTACAATGATTAAATCAAAATAATATAAAACGAAAAAAATCTCTACCAAGTAGAGATTTTTTTATGTTCTAAATTTTATTTCTTCCCCGACATCGAAGCGCCATCAGAATTTCTTAGTTTTAAAAAGATGTAAGTTGATAAAATTGTCATCACACCCATCGTCAAAAATGAATAACGGAAAGCTTGTACTTCCACTCCATTTACAAATCCTGCTTGTCTAAAAACGCCTAAAATTAATGCGGCTACAGATATTCCAAAAGTTAATGACAATTGTTGTGTGACCGACAATAAACTATTTCCTTCACTGGATGTATTTTCGTCCAAATCGGCTAAAGACAAGGTATTCATCGCTGTAAATTGTATCGAACTAAAAAATCCATTCAAAACCATTAACGGAATGATATAATAAATTGGTGATTTCGATTCTAAAAAGAAAAACATACAAATGATTAATCCAAAATCATTGTATTGGAAATCAACGTATTTCGATAACCAAATTTATTCACAATTGGTACAACAAACGATTTTGCAATAATGTTACTTGTTGCAGACGGAATCATAATTAATCCCGCTACAGTAGCCGAATATCCATAACCAACTTGCAATAAAAGCGGAATAAGAAAAGGCATTCCTCCAATTCCTAAACGCGTAATAAGATTTCCTATAATACCAATTCGCAAAGTTCTGATGTTAAACAAATTCAAATCGATTAAAGGATGTTGTTTATGTTTTGCATGATAAATATACAACCCAATCAAAAAGGCAGAAACTACAGTCAATGCTAATACAGTTTGCAAGCCAATCACACGAGAAGATGTTAATTCCATAATCAATGTCAACACCGTAACTCCTCCACTAAAAAGAATCAAGCCTCTTATGTCAAATTTAAAAACTGGATGTTTAAAATCGGGAATCGCAAAAGTCGTCATCCAAAGTGCTACTATTCCAAAAGGAATATTCACAATAAAAATCCAATGCCACGATAAGGTTTCAACCAAAATACCTCCAATTGTTGGTCCTAAAAGTGGTCCTATTAATCCTGGAATGGTGATGAAATTAATTACTTTTAATAATTCACTTTTTGGATAAGCATACAAAATTGCCAAACGCACAACGGGAACCATCATCGATCCTCCAATCGCTTGTATAACACGTGAAATCACTAAAAAAGGCAAAGTTGTGGCAAACGCACAAAGTGTGGATCCAAGTGTAAAAATCAATATCGCTGATTGAAAAACTTTTTTCGTTCCATATTTATCCGAAAGCCAACCACTCAAAGGAATTAACAAAGCAATTGTTAATGTATACGCAACGATAATCGACTGAATTTCCAAAGGCGATTTTCCTAATTCTTTTGCGATTGTAGGTAAAGAAGTATTTAAAATTGTAGCGTCCAAAGCTTGCATAAAAATTGCCATCGCACCAAGCCATGGCAAAAATTTCAACATTTTTGGACTTAAAATATGATCTGAATTCATTGAAATTCCTACAGCAAATTCTATTCCTATTTTAACATTTCGAAAAATCATTGAAAAAGATTAAATTTGAACTATGTTTCTCAACGCGCATACACATCATTTAGCTCATCAAACAGATGTTTTGGAATTGTATAATCAGTTTCCAAATGAGTTGAATAATGAAGCTAAATTATTTTCGATTGGGATTCATCCAGCTTACATCAAAACCTCATCAATAAAGGAAGAAATCGAAATTATTAATCAAACTATTTCGAATAAAAACTGTTTAGCAATCGGTGAAATTGGATTAGATAAATTGTGCGAAACAGATTTTGAATTACAAATCAACGTTTTAAAAAAACAGTTAGAAATTGCGATGCAACATCAACTTCCAGTCATTATACATTCGGTTCGTGCTTATCAAGAAATTTTACAGATTCGAAAACAAATGAAATTGACGATTCCGTTTATTTTTCATGGTTTCAATAAGAATGAACAGTTACTCAATCAAATTATTGCGCAAAATTGTTTTGCATCTTTTGGTAAAAATCTTCTATCAAACAAAAACTTACAAATTATATTTGCAAATCTTTCTGCGAATCAATTCTTTTTAGAAAATGATGCAAGCGAAATTTCTATTGAAGAAATTTATACTTTTGCAGCGGATTTGAGAAAAATTACAATCGAGGAATTACAACTTCAACAAGCGAAAAATTGGAAAGCAATTTTCGGTTACGAAGTTCAATCATAATTAAAATACATTTCAATGGCAGTTTGGCAAGAAAGAGCTGAATTATTATTCAAAGAAGAAGGTTTAGAAATCCTAAAAAATTCGAACATTTTAGTTGTTGGTTTAGGTGGTGTTGGCTCTTTTGCCGCAGAATTTATCGCACGCGCAGGAGTTGGAAAAATGACAATTGTTGATGGTGATACTGTTGATATTACAAATATTAATCGACAATTACCTGCTTTACACTCAACTGTTGGAATGAACAAAGTAGACATCGTTGGCGATCGTTTAATGGACATTAATCCTGAATTAGAATTAACGCGTATCAACGAATTTTTGAGTCCAGAACGTACACACGAAATCGTCACACCAGATTTTGATTATGTGTTAGATTGCATCGATTCTGTTACACCAAAAATTAATTTGATTTTAGCTGCAAAACGCAAAAAAATTAAAGTAATCAGCAATATGGGCGCTGGAGGAAAATATTTGGCAAGCAAAGTACAAGTGCGTGATATTAGCAAAACAGATGTTTGTCCGTTGGCAAAAAATGTTAGAAAACGATTAAAAAAAGAAGGAATTAATAAAGGCGTAAAAGCTGTTTTTTCGACAGAAGTTCCAGATGAATCTTCGGTAAAATTAACGGATGGAAAAAATTATAAAAAATCGTTTTACGGAACTAATTCGTGGATGCCTGGTTTATTCGGATTGCATGCGGCAGAAACGGTGATTCGACATTTATTAAAAAAAGATAAATAATTAAGTACTTTCTTAAAGATTTAATTAATTTAGTTGCGAATTAACAAAGAGACGAAAAAAATGAAAATCAATTACGATTATATCACATACGAGGATGTTTTGAGAGCGCGTCAATTTATGTACGAGCAAGCGTTGGAACAGAATGCGACTAATTCGTTGTTGAACACTGCGAGAGATTTATTTGGAAACAGCAATTTCGAGATGTGTATCAAAATTTGTGAAGGTTTATTGGATGCAAAAGACCCAAAACAATTGTACGATGCTAAGAAATTAATTGCGTTATCATATTATAGTTTACAAGATTTTGAGAATGCGGATAATGCATTTTTCGATATCGCTCAAAACTCTGATAATTCAGACGATTGGTTTAATGTTGTCATTTCTGCAGCTTTAAATAAAAATATCGAACGTAGTAAAGAATCTTTTGGAATTGCACTAGAAAAATACACGAAATTTGGTCATCAACGTAATATGCCTTCAGTACAATTGATGTTGCATTATATGATTACGTTAGAAACTGTAAAAGAATACGTTTTGGCTTTGGAACAATGTAGAATGTTGGTACAAGTTTACGCTAAATTGAAAAAAACAGACGAAAAATTCTTAAGTTCTCGTGGTTTAGAACAAATCGAAAACTTTTTGGAAACTGCAAAACCAGTTTTGAAAAAAGCAAAAAAGAAAGAATTAACAGAAATTAAAAAAGAGTTATTAGAAGCTCTTGACGCAAACGGCGTAGAAAAAGTAGAAGCTTTTTTTGCTGAGTTTTAAGAAAATTATTTTTTTACATATTTTAAAATCCACTTCTTTCGAAATGGATTTTTTGTTTTAATACTTAATTAATGTGATCCTGAAACGAATTCATCTTCACATTAAATTAGATTCCTCCTTTTTCGGAATGACAAATTCAAAAAAAACAACATAAAAAAAGCCTCGCATTTGCGAGGCTTTCTAACTTCTAATATCTAGATTCTAATTTCTATTTATTACGGTATTCGTTCCAAGTTTTGATTTTTAAATCATCCATTGTTAAGGTTGTAAATGCATTGATGAAAGCCGAAGCTAAACGTGCATTTGTAACCAACGGAATATTGAAATCTACTGCTGTACGACGAATTTGATAATCGTTGTCTAATTCCGCTTTTGTTAAGTTTTTCGGAATGTTGATCACCATATCAATTTTCTTATCATGTAAATAAGACATTACATTTGGCTCTTTTTTATCAGAAGGCCAGTAAACAAGTGTAGAATACACATCATTTTCTGTAAAGAATTTGTGCGTTCCTTCTGTTGCATAAATTTTGTAACCTTTTGCGATTAATTGTTTCGCTGGCTCTAACAAAGCAACTTTAGAAGCAATTGGTCCACCAGAAATTAAAACTGTTTTCTCAGGAATTTCATACCCAACAGATAGCATTGATTTTAATAAAGCTTCTTCCGCTGTATCACCGATACATCCAACTTCTCCTGTCGAAGACATGTCTACTGATAAAACTGGATCTGCTCCTGCTAAACGTGTAAATGAGAACTGAGAAGCTTTCACTCCTACATAATCTAAATCGTAAACGATTTCTGAATGTCCTTTCTCTACTTCTAATCCTAATAAAACTTTTGTCGCTTTTTCGATCATGTTATTTCCAGCAACTTTCGATACGAATGGGAACGAACGAGAAGCACGAATATTAGTTTCGATCACACGAACTGTATTATTTTTTGACAAGAACTGAATGTTCATTGGTCCAGAAATTTCGAAACGTTTTGCAATTTTCGCTGCAACTTTACGCATTTGACGAATTGTTTCGATGTACACTTTTTGTGGTGGATAATACATTGTTGCATCTCCTGAGTGAACTCCTGCAAATTCTACGTGTTCAGAAACTGCATAATCTACAATTTCTCCGTTTTGACAAACTGCATCCAACTCAATTTCTTTTGCACCTTGTACGAATTCAGAAACTACAACTGGATAATCAGGAGAAACTTCTTTCGCTAATTTCAAGAAAGCATCTAACTCGTGAGTATTCGAAACTACGTTCATTGCAGCTCCAGACAAAACATAAGAAGGACGAATCAATACTGGGAAATTAACTTCATCCACAAATTTGTGAATCGCTTCTAAAGAAGAAAGCTCTTTCCAACGTGGTTGATCGATTCCTAATTCATCCAATATTTCTGAGAATTTGTGACGATTTTCTGCATCATCAATTCTTAAAGGAGAAGTTCCTAAAATATTGATTGATTGATCGTACAATTTCATCGCTAAGTTATTTGGAATTTGACCTCCTGTCGAAATAATTGTTCCTTCAGGTTGTTCAAAATCTAAAATATCCATTACACGTTCAAAAGATAATTCTTCGAAGTATAAACGATCTGACTCATCATAATCTGTTGAAACCGTTTCTGGATTATAGTTGATGATAATTGTTTTATAACCATTTTTAGACGCTGTGTGCGCTGCATTTACAGAACACCAGTCGAACTCTACAGACGAACCAATACGATAAACTCCAGATCCTAAAATACAAACTGCTTTCTCAGTTTCTGGCTCCAAATCATTTTCAGTTCCGTGATAGGTTACATATAAATAATTTGTTTGTGCTGGGAATTCTGCTGCTAACGTATCAATTTGTTTTACAACAGGTTTAATTCCGAAGTTTTTACGTAATTCACGAACTGTTAATTCGTTTCTGTGTACGTTTTGATCTCCTTTTACTAAAACTGCAATTTGTTGATCCGAGAATCCTAATAATTTTGCACGTTTTACTAAATCTGCTTCAACTTGTTCAAATCTTTCTAACGCTTCAAATTCTTTTGATACATTAAAAATTCTTTCTAAACGTTGTAAAAACCATAAATCGATTTTTGTTAAATCGTGAATTTTTTCAATCGAATATCCCGCTTTGAAAGCTTCAGTAATCGCATATAAACGCTCGTCATTTGGCTCAGCTAACCACGTATCCAAAGATTCACCTTCTGGAATTTTGAATCCATTTGCTACGAAACCTCTATGTCCGATGTCTAACATACGAACTCCTTTCTGAATTGCTTCCTCGAAAGAACGTCCAACTGCCATTACTTCTCCAACAGATTTCATTGCAGAACCAATGTTACGACGAACTCCGTAGAATTTATTTAAATCCCAACGAGGCAATTTCACCACACAATAATCTAACGCTGGCTCGAACATCGCAGATGTCGTTTGCGTTACACTATTTTTCAACTCATCTAAAGAATAACCTAATGCCAATTTAGCAGCCACGAAAGCTAAAGGATAACCTGTTGCTTTTGACGCCAAAGCTGACGAACGAGATAAACGAGCGTTCACCTCAATTACACGATATTCCTCAGAAACTGTGTCGAAAGCATACTGAATGTTACACTCTCCAACTACGCCAAGGTGACGAATTGTACGGATGGCAACTTCACGTAATTTGTGATATTCTGAATTTGATAAAGTTTGAGAAGGCGCAATAACGATTGACTCTCCCGTATGAACTCCAATCGGATCGAAGTTCTCCATGTTACAAACTGTGATACAGTTATCGTAAGAATCACGCACTACTTCGTACTCGATCTCTTTCCAACCTTTTAATGATTCTTCCACTAAAACTTGAGAAGAATAATTGAAAGCTTTTTCAACTAATTCTAATAATTCTTCTTCGTTATTTGCGAAACCAGAGCCTAAACCTCCTAAAGCGTACGCTGCACGAATGATTAATGGGAAACCGATGCGTTTACCAGCTGCCATTGCGTCTTCTACAGTTTCTACTGCTTCTGAACGAGCAGTTAAAACACCAATTTGGTCTAATTTTTCGATGAAAATATCACGATCTTCCGTTGCTTCAATTACTGGAATTTGAGTTCCTAAAACCTCAACACCATATTTCTCGAATATATTTTCTTTATTTAATTCAACCGCACAGTTTAAAGCTGTTTGTCCTCCAAAGGCTACTAAAACTCCGTCTGGTTTTTCTTTTTGAATAACTTTTTCTACAAAGTAAGGTGTTACAGGTAAGAAATAAACTTCGTCTGCAATACCTTCAGAAGTTTGAACAGTTGCAATATTTGGATTGATTAAAACTGTTTTAATTCCTTCTTCTTTTAACGCTTTTAACGCTTGCGAACCAGAGTAATCAAACTCACCTGCTTGACCAATTTTTAATGCTCCTGATCCTAATACTAATACTTTTTTAATATCTTTTTTTAACATCGTGATTCTGATTATGCGTTTGCGTTTTTATATTTTTTTACTTCTTCGATGAATTCATCAAATAAATATTCTGTATCAACCGGTCCTCCCATTGCTTCTGGGTGGAATTGAACTGTAAAGATTGGTTTTGATTCGTGACGAATTCCTTCACACGTTCCATCATTTAAGTTCGTAAAGAATGTTTTAAATCCTTCTGGTAATTTCGAATCATCAACTGCGAAACCGTGGTTTTGAGATGTAATAAAACATCTTTTTGTTCCTACTAATTGTACAGGTTGATTATGTGAACGGTGTCCGTATTTTAATTTGAAAGTAGATGCACCAGCTGCTAAACTAACCAATTGATTTCCTAAACAAATTCCGAAAATTGGTTTATCTCCTTTCAAAGATTCTTTGATATTATTAATTGTAGGAATACATAAAGCTGGATCACCAGGTCCATTCGAGATAAATAATCCATCATATTCTAATGTTGAATAATCATAATCCCAAGGAACTCGAATTACCTCAACATCACGATTTACAAAACAACGGATGATGTTATTTTTCACTCCACAATCAATCAAAACAATTTTGATATCAGCATCTTCGTTGTAACGAATCACTTCTTTACAAGAAACTTGATCTACTAAATTATCTTCGTTTGGATCGTAATATGCAATATCTGTATCAGCTACAATTTTTCCTAAAGTAGAACCTTGCTCACGTAATTTTTTTGTAATCATACGTGTATCTACGCCATAAATACCAGGGATACTTTGACTTTCTAACCAAGCTCCTAATTTTTGAATAGCGTTCCAATGCGAATAATCATCAGCATAATAAGAAACAACCAAACCAGTTACTTGAATTTGGTTCGATTCCATCCAAGCTTCAATTTCATTAATCATTGCTTTATCATCTGGAACACCATAGTTTCCGATCATTGGAGCTGTCATCACCATAATCTGCCCTTTGTAAGAAGGGTCAGTCAAACTTTCATTATATCCAACCAAAGCTGTGTTGAATACTACTTCTCCTGCGGCAGAAGTATACGCACCGAAAGATTTTCCTTCGATTTCTAATCCGTCTTGGAATACTAATTTTACTGTCTTATCCATTGATGATAATGTTAATTTCAGTTTCTAAAGCTGATATGAATTTATCTATGTATTGTTTTGTTACTGTTAAAGGTGGTAATAAACGAATAACGTTTGTACCAGCGTAGCCTACAAAAATATTGTGTTTTGTAACTAAGTTGTTTTTTAATTCGCCGATTGGGAAATCAAACTCGATTCCAATCATTGATCCTCGACCACGAACTTCTTTAATTTTTGGAAATTTATTTAATTGGATTCCAACATATTCTCCAATTTCTTTTGCATTTTCGATTAAGTTTTCTTGCTCAATCACATCTAAAACGGCTACCGCTGCAGCACAAGCTAAATGATTTCCTCCAAAAGTTGTTCCTAATAATCCGTAAGAAGCTTTAAATTCTGGAGAAATTAAAACACCACCGATTGGAAATCCATTCCCCATTCCTTTTGCCATCGTAATCAAATCTGCTTTGATACCAGAATGTTGATGTGCAAAGAATTTCCCTGAGCGTCCGTAACCACATTGAATTTCATCTGCGATTAAAACCACTTCATTTTCTGTACAAACTTTTCTTAATTCTTGTACAAATTCGTCTGTTGGTAAAATAATTCCTCCTACTCCTTGAATTGGTTCGTAAATAACCGCTGCTACATCTCCTCCTGCAATTACTTCTTTTACTTCATCAATATTAAAATTGACAAAAGATACTTTATGATGTGCATTAAAAGGTGCCACAATTTTTGGATTATCTGTCAACGCAACTGTTCCCGAAGTACGTCCGTGAAAAGCATCTTTGAACGCAATTACTCTGTCTTTTCCTGTATGAAAAGAGGCTAATTTAACTGCATTTTCGTTGGCTTCTGCTCCAGAGTTAATCAAGAATAAAGTATAATCTTCGTAACCTGATGCTTTACCTAATTTTTCTGCCAATTCTTGCTGAATCGGAATATTTACTGAGTTTGAATAAAACCCGATATTATTAATTTGTTCTGTTAATTTCTCAACATAATATGGATGCGAGTGACCGATAGAAATCACTGCGTGACCTCCATAAAGGTCCAAATATTCTTTTCCGTTTTCGTCCCAAAGAATACAATCTTTAGCTTTAACCGGAGTTACATTCATTAATGGATATACGTCGAATAGTTTCATTTTCTTTTAAGTTTTACGTTTAACGGTTTACGCTAAACGATTATTAATTGTTTTAATAAAAGCTAATAACATCGCTTTTACTTTTTCAACTTTATATTCAAGTTCTTTAAATATTTCTCCTGTTATCAATTTCAAATCTTTTGATAGAATCAATAAATAAAGCGTTTCATTTGTAGAACCTAAAGAGATATGAAGGAATCGTAAAAAATCTTTATCCGAATTTCTACCACAACCTTCTGCTATATTATTCGGGATAGATACACAAGCTCTTCTTAATTGAGAGGTTAGATTAAACATCTCATATTGAGGATATTCAGAAGTTATTTCATAAACTTTCAAAGCAAGTTGATGAGATTCATTCCAAACTTTTATGTTCCTAAAATCTTGCATATCGTTTACCGTTAAGCTTTCAGCCTTAAGCCTTCTAAAACGCCACAGTTTTAAGATTAAGTCCTAAGTTTTCTTCCCAACCGAACATCAAGTTCATGTTTTCTACGGCTTGTCCAGAAGCTCCTTTTGTTAGATTATCGATGATAGAAGTGATTAACAATACATCATCTTGTTTCTGTACGTGTAAAAAACATTTGTTAGTGTTTACAACTTGTTTCAGAGCTATTGGTGCGTCAGAAACATGTATAAAAGGTTCGTTTTTGTAATATTCGTTGAAGATATTTTTTGCTTCTTCTTCTGATAAATCAGATTTTAAATAAACACCTGCTAAAATTCCGCGCGCAAAATCTCCTCGCATTGGTAAGAAATATACTTTGTTATTGAAATCTTTTGCTAATTGATTCAATGTTTGGTAAATTTCTCCTTCGTGTTGATGTGTAAATTCTTTGTAGAAAGAAACGTTATTATTTCGCCAGCTAAAGTGCGTAGAAGCTGATAAACTTTGTCCAGCACCTGTAGAACCCGTTACAGCATTGATATGAATATCATTTTTGATTTCATTTTTCGCTGCCAATGGTAACAATGCTAATTGAATAGCCGTTGCAAAACAACCTGGATTTGCAATATTTTGAGCTGTTTTGATTGCTTCGCGATCTAATTCTGGTAAACCGTAAACAAACGTTCTATCTTCGAAAATGTGGTTCGCATTTAATCGAAAATCGTTACTCAAATCAATAACTTTTGTGTTGGCTGAGTATTTATTGTTCTGTAAAAACTCTGCCGATTTTCCGTGACCAAGGCATAAAAAAACGACATCAGCATTTTCGTCTATTTTATCCGAAAATACGATGTCAGTTTCTCCAAACAAATCGTCGTGCACTTTGGTAACGGGGTTGCCTGCATTTGATGTACTGTACACAGACGAAATATTAATCATCGGATGATGTATCAATATTCTTAGCAGTTCGCCTGCTGTGTAGCCAGCACCTCCTACAATGCTTACGTTAATTTTGTTTGTCATTTGTTATGTTTTGCGCGTGTTTTTTTTAAGGTATAATACCTATACTATATTTCTAAAATAAAGTGGACTCGTTGGAATCCACTTTAAAGAATCAATTAATCGAAACTATGAACAATCTTTAATTGATTACCGAATATTTTGATGAAACCTCTTGCATCTCTACTGTCCCAAGCTTCGTTTTCTTCTCCATAAGTAGCGACTTTAGATTGCATCATATCATAAGGCGATTCTATTCCAATCATTGAAAAATGATAAGGATTTAATTGTACTTTCACTTTTCCTGTTACATGATTTTGAGAAGATTCTAAGAATGCTTCGATATCACGCATTACTGGATCCAAGTATTGTGCTTCGTGCAATAAAGTTCCGTACCAGTTTGATAACGAATCTTTGTGCAACAATTGCCATCTTGTAAGTGTATGTTTTTCTAATAAGTGGTGTGCTTTGATTAGTAAATAAGCTGCTGGCGCTTCGAAACCTACACGTCCTTTGATACCTAAAATTGTATCTCCTACGTGGATGTCGCGACCAATTGCGTATTCACCACCGATTTCGTTTAATTTTTGAATTAAAGCTACTGGAGATAATTTTTCTCCATCTAAAGCAGTTGGAATACCTTTCTCAAATTCAATTTCGATAACAGATGATTCTGTTCTTGACAATTGTGTTGGATAAGCATCTTCTGGCAACGCTTGGTTAGATGTTAATGTTTCAACTCCACCAACAGATGTTCCCCAAATTCCTCTGTTAATAGAGTATTTAGCTTTTTCCCAACTATAGTTTACACCATTTGCTTGTAAATATTCAACCTCTTGTTGACGAGATAATTTTTCGTCGCGAATTGGTGTAATGATTTTAGATTGTGGTGAAATCACTGCAAAAGCAACATCAAAACGAATTTGATCATTTCCTGCTCCTGTAGATCCATGTACAATGTATTCTGCATCTACATCTTTTGCATACTGAGCAATTGCAATTGATTGGAACATACGTTCTGCACTTACTGATAATGGGTAAGTGTTATTTTTTAAGATGTTTCCGTAGATTAAGTAGCGAACACAATCGTTGTAATATTTGTCTGTAATATCAATTGTAACGTGTTTAGAAGATCCTAATTCGTAGGCACGTGCTTCGATATCTTTTAACTCTTCTGCCGAAAATCCACCAGTATTTACAATTACTGTATGCACTTCCATTCCTTGATCTTTTGTTAAGTTAACCAAACAGTACGATGTATCTAAACCTCCACTGTAAGCTAAAACTGCTTTGTTGCTCATTGTTTGTTTATTTGTTTATATTGGGAATAATTCTTCTTAATTCATTGGTAACCTCTTCTCGGCTACTCTCTTCTTTCATTACGATTAATACCGTATCGTCTCCAGCTATTGTTCCAATTATGGTATTGAAATGTGTGTTGTCAATCTCAAAAGCGATTCTGTTTGCATAACCTGGTTTTGTTTTGATAACTCCCAAATTTTTAGAGAAAATCAAACTTGCATTTTCGTTATGTGTAACGGTTGCTGTTGGAACAGCACTTTCTGTAAGGCGATAAATGTATTGTCCTGAACTATTAGGAACTTTTGAAACTTTCAATTCGCGCAAATCTCTCGATAAAGTTGCTTGAGTAACGGAGATATCTAAATCGATTAATTTTTTTAATAATTCGTCTTGATTACTTATTTCTTGATCTGTTATTAAATCTTTTATAATCTGGAATCTGTATTTTTTATTACTCATTTTGAATATTTATTCGAAATTTTATGCAAATATACTCATTTTAGACAAAAAAAAACCTTAGTTCGTATATTTATTCATCTTCTTTTTTTGATTGATTTGCCAATGCGCGCTTAGCGTACTCGTCATCAAGGTTATCATAAACCAATCCTGTACAAATACAACGCTCACGATCATTTTCCATCAAGATGTGATAGTTTTTACAACTTTTACATCCATTCCAAAATTCATCCGATTGTGTTAATTCCGAAAATGTTACTGGCTTGTATCCTAATTTTGTGTTCATACGCATTACAGCTAAAGAAGTTGTAATACTAAAGATTTTTGATTTCGGGAATTTTGTACGTGACAATTCAAAAACAGCGTGTTTTATTTCGCGTCCAATTCCTGAACTCCTTAAATCTGTACGAACAATTAAACCTGAGTTTACGACGAATTTTTCTTCTTCGTACGTTTCTATGTAGCTAAACCCTGCTATTTGATCATCATCATCAAAAGCAATCACAGCATTTCCATTACGCATTTTGCGTTCAAGATAAACTGGATTTCGTTTAGCAATACCCGTTTTTCTCATACGAGCTGATTCTTCGTACCATTCGCACAACAATTCTGTGTACTTGGCATCATCTGCATTTGCTATTCTAACATACATAATTTAAGGGAAAGTCGATTAATAAAGAGGAATTGAGAAAAGATGACCTTTTGTCATCACACTTAAGTAAAATATGAGAACCAAAAGGTGTGCTTTCATTGCGAAAGCTACTCTCATAATTGAGAAGAACAATTTCAGTAATTTCTTCCATTAATCAACAAGATATTCAGTTATTATACTGAGATGCAAAGTTAAATATTATATTTTTGTATCACCAAAAAAAAGCAAACAAAATTTACATATTTATTAAAATGTTGAAAATTATTAAAATAGGAGGCGGAATTATCGATAACGAGCAAGACTTAGAACAATTCCTACAAACGTTTTCCGAAATTAAAGAACCTAAAATTTTGGTTCATGGAGGAGGAAAAGGTGCTTCGAAGATGTTAAATCAATTGGGAGTCGAACCAAAAATGATCGAAGGTCGTCGCATTACAGACAAACCAACGTTGGATGTTGTGACAGGATTATATGCCGGAAATTTGAACAAAACTATCGTTTCTAAATTGCAAGAATTTGGATGCAATGCATTAGGTTTATCGGGTGCAGATGGTAACGCAATCAAAGGGTCTAAGCGTCCTGTAAAAACTATCGATTATGGTTTTGTTGGAGATTTGAATGATGAAAGCGTCAACAAAGAATTATTTCAATTATTAATTGACAACAATATTACACCTGTTGTTTGCGCGATTACACATGACGGAAATGGACAATTATTGAACACCAATGCAGATACTATTGCATCTACAATTGCGGTTGCAATGTCACAAGAAAATGAAGTAGAGTTAAATTTTTGTTTTGATAAAATTGGTGTACTTCGTGATGTAAATGATGACACAACATTAATCCCAAAAATTAACGAAACTTTATATTTGCAGTTAAAAGAAGAAAGTGTAATTTTCGAAGGAATGATTCCGAAATTAGACAATTCATTCAAAGTAATCAATGCGGGTGTAAAAAATGTATGTTTGGTACACGCGCGCAACATTAACTCTGAGATTAAAACAATTTTATGTTAGAATTAGCTGTTCTCAAAAAGAAAGCTGTCGATTTATTGTGTCAATTAATCGAAACTCAATCTTTTTCGAGTGAAGAAGATAAAACGGCCGATATTATTTTCAAGTTTTTAACTGATCATGGTGCAACGGCTCATCGTCAGAATAACAATGTTTGGAGTATTCATCCAAATTTTGATGAGAACAAAAAAACAATTTTATTAAACTCTCATCACGACACGGTAAAATTTGGTTCTTCTTGGACGTATGATCCATTAAAAGCTACAATCGAAGGTGATAAATTAGTAGGTTTAGGAAGTAACGATGCAGGAGCTTCTGCGGTAAGTTTATTAGCTACTTATATCAATTTTTTGAATGATGATTTACCATTTAATCTAATTGTCGCAATCACAGCTGAAGAAGAAAGTTCAGGGCAATTAAATGTTGCAAGTATTTTACCTAATTTACCAAAAATCGATTTGGGAATTGTAGGGGAACCTACGCAAATGGACATGGCAATTGCAGAACGTGGTTTAGTTGTAATGGACGTAATTGTAAAAGGAAAAACTGGACATGCTGCAAGAAACGAAGGTGTAAATGCAATTTACGAAGCGATTGATGTGATGAATTGGTTCAAAACTTATCAATTCGAAAGAGTTTCTGATATGTTAGGGCCAGTAAAAATGACGGTTACACAAATCGAAGCAGGAAAGCAACACAATGTTGTACCAGATGAATGTCGTTTGGTTGTAGATTGTCGTGTAAACGAATTGTACTCGAATCAAGAAGTCGTTGATATTATTTCAAGTTGTTTGCCTAAAGCAGAAGTTAAAGCCCGTTCGTTACGTTTAAATTCTTCACGTATTTCAGAAAATCATCCAATTGTACAAAAAGGAATCGAATTAGGTTGTACAACTTATGGTTCACCAACAATGTCAGATCAAGCAATGATGAATTTTGAAACGGTAAAAATGGGACCTGGAGATTCAGCTCGTTCTCATACACCTGACGAATATATTTATTTATCCGAAATAGAACACGGGATTGAACGATATACAAGTTTATTAAAAGATTTTACGTTTTAAATTAAGAATAAACTCTTATAATCAAAAAAGCATCTTCATACAATTGAAGATGCTTTTTAATTTTATCAAAACTGATAATTAAAACCTACGAAGATTTTATTATAAATATATGTCTAAAAATTAAACACAAAAAAAGAGGCTAATTAATTTTAGCCTCTTTTTTTATATATGAAATTAAGTTTTACTCAATTTGCATTTTAACTGGAATGTTGAAATTCAACTTCGCAGCACGACCATCTTCTGTTTGAGCAGGTTTGATCGTTTTCCCTCTTCTTTGTTGACGTTGTGTAATACGCTCTAAAGCTTTTTTAGCTTCAGGACCTAACTTAGCATCACCCATTGGAGAAATTCCAACGATTCTACCTTCAGTGTCAATTTGGAAAGAAAGTTTAGCAGCTACTACACCAGATAAACCTTGACCAGCAGCGTCATTTGCAAAATCTTGCAACTCATCAGTTAAATCTTGTGATAACTTTCTAGATAAACAATCTGTTGCAGCTTGTTTACCTTTTGCAGCATCTTTCTCACAACCAGGATATACCGCCATTACAGCCGCTGTACGAGCAGTTACTGTAGATGGAGCAGCAGGTTTCTCACCTTTATCCTCTGTTTTTGGAGTTTGAACTGTATTTTTAGGGGCTTCTGGGTTTAAATTAACCGGTCCACCACCATCTTGTCCTTTAGATTCTTTTCCTTCTCTATTCTCTAAACCTAAATCTTTGTTCACTGTTTCCTTAACATCAGGAATAGTTTCTTCCTTTTTAGGTTGAGCTTTAGGTTCTGGAATAACCATTTTTACCTGAGCTGTCTCTTCTTGATAATGATTCTCTTGTTGTTCTGGCTCTGGTTCTGGCTCCACCACTTCTTCCTCTTTTGGAGGTTCAGGAATATTCAAATCTTCAAGTTGTACATCTACGACTACATCTTCTGTCTTCTTATTACTAAACATTCCTGTTGCAGATGCAATAAGACCAAAAGCTAAAATCGCTATTACTATAAATCCACGAATGAAAGCTTTCAATAATGTACTCTTCTCAGACATTCTCATGTCATAAGCTCCATACGCTTTATTTCTACCTTCAAATACAATCTCGTCTAAGGATTTTAGTTTGTTGTTATTTTCTGACATTTTAATTCTTTTAAATTTAACAATTAAACTAATTATTTACCTACTTTCTCGTCATACACTTTTTGTTCAAAAGGTGCAACTGGTACGATACCGTATTTTGTAGATTTCGTAATCTCCATTTCATCTAAGATAGTTACTAAATTATCATACGTAGCATCATCCATTGGTTTGATAATTACTGTAAACTTATCTTTATCTAAAGCTCTACTTTGTGCTGTTGTAATAACTTCACGAATTTTAGAGTAATCAGTCTCATTTAAATTACTAGTATTTAAACTTGCCTCTTCTTGTTGGTGCCAAAACAATTTATTATCCTTTGTAATAAGAATTGTTAAAGAGTTTTGTAATTTAATTTCAACATCCGGTTTAGGAGCTTCCTTAGGAATCTTTGGAGGCATATTCAAGTTCATTACGTTTGGTTTGATCGAAGTCGCTGCAAACATAAAGAAAGTAATTAATAAGAAACCTAAATCAACCAAAGGAGCCATATCGACTTTCGTCGAATTCTTTTTGGAACGGACTTTCTTTCCGCCACCGTCATCGTGACTTTCTATTTGTGCCATTTTCTAATTTCTTAATAATTATTCTTGAGATGTAATTAACTGGAACTTATTCATGTTCTTTTCTTGCAATTGTTGAATCAAAGTTTTGAATTTTTTGTATTCAGATTTTTGATCCCCTTTAATTGCTAAGAAAATATCTGGGTTCACTTCTTTTGCTTCAAATACCCAATCAATTAATTCTTGATTTTTGTTCGGTATCGTATCTAATGGAATACCTGGATGATATGATTGTTGTTTATCAGCAGACTGATTCAAATAATTTCTCATCTCTTTCATTGGTACACCAAACTCTACTATGCTTTTGAATGCATTCTTTTCAGCATCTGTAAACTTTACTCCGTACTTATCACCCATTCTTTCTAATGTAGGAATACGATCTTTTTCTTCTAATCCGAATAAGAACTTACCTTCACCATCAATTTTAATGATCATCATGTTTTCAGCAGCCATTTTTTGGTTCGAAACAGATGTTGGTGTTACGACAGGAACAACTTCAGGTTCTCTAAAGTTAGATGTCAAAATAAAGAAAGTTAACAAAAGCCAAGCCATGTCAGACATAGCTGTTAAGTCCATCGAAGGACCTCTTCTTTTTGGTTTTACTCTTGCCATTTTCTCTGTATTATTAATTAATATTCTAAATTGTTTGTTGTTTGATTTTGTCCTTATACTATCCTTCTAAGGCTTCGTCAATTGAATATTAATTGTGAGCAGAGAAAGATTGTTGGATACTCATTCCTACTTCGTCAATTTTGAATGTTAAATCATCAATTTTAGAAGTTAAGAAAGCATACATAATAATAGCGAATGCAGAAGCACCAATACCCATACCTGTATTAATTAAGGCTTCGGCAATACCTACTGATAATTGAGCTGCATCTGGAGACCCTCCTCCTTCACCTAATGCGAAGAATGCTTTAATCATACCGATTACTGTACCCATTAAGGCAATTAACGTACCTACAGAAGCAATTGTAGAGATAATAGTCATGTTTTTCTCTAACGTTGGCATTTCTAATGTAGTCGCTTCTTCTAACGTTTTACCTAATTGAGCTAATTTTTGCTCTTTGTTTAACGTTGTGTCGTTTTCTAAAGCTTTGTAAGTTGTTAAACCTTCTTTAACTACGTTACCTACAGCTCCTTTTTGTTTGTCACATAATTCAATTGCTTTGTTAATTTCATTTTTGTTTAATAAAGCACGAATGTCATTTACAAACTTTTCAGCAGATCCAGTTCCTTTAGCTTTATTTAAAGCGATAACACGGTCAATTGAGAAAACGATTACCATAAAGAAGAAAGACATTAAGAATGGAATAATCACCCCTCCTTTATGAATAATTCCTAAAAAGTTCAAAGGATTACCTTTTTCTACATCACCTCCTTCGAAATTACCTTCTGCTCCAAATACAAACTTGAAGATCCCCATTGCGATTGCAATTAAAATGATCATAGTAATCACAGGGTTAAGACCTCCCTTTTTAGTTTTAGCTGGTACTGTTACATTCTTTTCCATTTACTAATTCTTTTAAATATTATGATTTTTATTAATGTGGGTGTAAATTAAGTGAAAATTTTTTAATTCTTCTAAATTTTTTACGTTGTTATCATATTAAATTTTCAATCTACTTGAAATCAATAGAATTTTTTACTGATTTGACAATTAAAAAATAATCAAAACAATATATCTAATATTAAACAATGTATAATTTTATTAAAATCAGCCTTCCCACAAAAAATAACCTATCGCAAATTTATTCAATAATTATACATATTTATATTTTTTTTTAAGAATTAAATTATTATTTTGACTTTTGCACTTCAATAATTATAAATGCTATGAAAGTTTGTATTGCCGAAAAACCTAGTGTTGCTAAAGATATCGCCAAAGTAATTGGTGCGAATCAAAAGCACGATGGATACTATGAAGGAAATGGATTTCAGGTCACTTGGACTTTCGGACACTTGTGTACATTAAAAGAACCGCAAGATTATACACCCGAGTGGAAAAGCTGGGATCTTAATTATTTGCCAATGATTCCGCAAAGTTTCGGAATTAAATTAATTGCAGATAAAGGTGTCTCGAAACAATTTCATATCATCGAAAAATTAGTCACGAACGATCAAGTCGACGAGATTATAAACTGTGGCGATGCTGGACAGGAAGGAGAATTGATACAACGTTGGGTTTTACTTAAAGCGCGTGCTAAAGCGCCAATGAAGCGTTTATGGATTTCTTCGTTGACAGAAGAAGCAATTAAAGAAGGTTTTGATAATTTGAAAGATGGAGAAAAATATTTCAATCTTTTTTCTGCAGGACAAGCGCGTGCAATTGGCGATTGGTTACTAGGAATGAACGCTACACGATTATTTACCAAAAAATTTGCGCCGCCAAAAACAGTTCTTTCTATTGGTCGTGTGCAAACACCTACATTAGCAATGATTGTACAGCGTCAAAAAGAAATCAATGCGTTTATTATTGAGGAATATTGGGAATTGAAAACGATTTTCAAAGAAGTAGAGTTTAATGCGACAATACCTCGTTTAAAATCTGAAGAAAAAGCCAAACAAGGTTTAGATTTCATCAAAAATCGAGAGTTTGAAATCATTGATTTCGATGTAAAAGAGGGTCGTGAAAAAAATCCTCGCCTATTCGATTTAACTGCTTTACAAGTAGAAGCGAATAAAAAATATGCGTTTTCGGCAGAAAATACCTTAAAATATATACAAAGTCTTTACGAGAAAAAATTTGTGACCTATCCTCGTGTTGATACCACTTATCTTTCGGAAGATATTCACCCTAAAGTTCCTGGAATTTTAAATAAATTAACCGCTTATCAAAATTTGATTGCTCCTTTGATGACGCAACCAATTCCGATGTCAAAAGCAGTTTTTGATAATACAAAAGTAACCGATCACCACGCTATTATTCCTACCGAAATCTTTCCACAAGGTTTATCGAACGAAGAAAAACGTATCTATGATTTGGTTGCACGACGTTTTATTGCTGTTTTTTATCCAGAATGTAAAGTTGCCAACACAACTGTCGAAGGAAAAGTTGAAAATAATGGAAAAGACGGTCAACTTTCTGCTATAAATTTTAAAGCAACGGGAAAACAAATTCTCGAAATGGGTTGGCGCGAAGTCTATGCAAAAGATAAAAAGGAAGACGAAAAAGATGAGGAAAAGATAATGCCGATTTTTGAGATTGGTGAAAAAGGTCCTCACGAACCATTTATTCACAAAGGAAAAACAACTCCGCCAAAACATTATACAGAAGCGACTCTATTACGAGGAATGGAAACTGCTGGACGACAAGTAGATGATGAAGAAATGCGCGAATTGATGAAAGAAAATGGAATTGGTCGACCTTCTACGCGTGCAAATATTATCGAGACCTTGTTTCGTAGAAAATACATCGAAAAGAAAAAACGTAATATTATCGCCACACAAACTGGTATTGATTTGATTGATACCATTCAAAATGAATTATTAAAATCTCCTGAATTGACGGGTGTTTGGGAACGAAAACTTCGTTTGATTGAAAAAGGTGAATACGAATTAGAACAATTTAAGCAAGAATTGATTGAAATGGTTTCGAAACTAACATTTGATGTAAAAAATAGTTACTTCAGACCAATCGCTTCTCATCAGAATTCAGTTCAAATAGCTGAAAAACCTAAAAAGGAACGTAAACCGAAAGAAGAAATTAATCTGGAAGATGCAACTTGTCCAAAATGTAAAACACATAAATTAGTCAAAGGAAAAGCCGCTTATGGTTGTGCAAACTTTGCAGCATGTGGATTCAAAATTCCGTTTGAGTTTATGGGTAAAAAATTAACTGATAAACAAATTTTGGATTTGTTAACCAAACAAAAAACTGGAAAAATGGCTGGCTTAATCAATCCTGAAAATGGAGAAAAAGTTACTGGTAAAGCTATTTTAGGAATGAATTTCGATTTAGAATTTGAAGAAATGTAAAAAAAATAAAGCGAGTTTCGAAATTCGAAACTCGCTAATTATATTTCTCTAACGTTTCTTTCAAAATTGTTTTGACTTTTTCTTTCAATTTTTTAGGTTCGATAATTGTAACTGAACGACTCATAGAAAGAATTTCGCTGATAAAATCTTCGGTCAAAAATAGTTCTAAACCAATTAAAACTTCATCGTTTTTAGTTTCTAAAATTTGTTGGGATTCGTGCAAAGGCAAAGATTCTAAATAGGCCGCTTGTTTTTTGGTCACAGAAAGCACTATTTTTTCTGGTTTTTCTGAACTTGGAACAATAATCCCGAACGAATATTTGTACTTATCATTGTAATTAAACTCGATATTATCATCAATTTTATCTCTAAGAATCAAAACTTTATTCATTCGTTCCAAACCAAAATTTTTGACAATTCCTTTATCATCCGCAATCAAATACCATCGGTTATTGTGCTCTCTAATTGCAATTGGCGAAACTTTACGAATCGTTTCTTTTTCCTCTCCAAATTTTTGATAATGAAATTCAATTTTCTTTTTTCCTTGAATTGCTTGTACAATATCTGGTAAAAATTCGGCGCGTTTTGGCTTTCTTTTTTCCAAATACACAATAGATTCGAGCGAATTTGTCAATTTCAAAGCAGAAAAACTATTAATTTCTTCTAAAGTTTTCAGAAATAAATCAGAGCTATAATCGTCTTGAATAATATAATATCCACGCTGACTGCGACTATACATTATATCAATTCCCAATATATTTCTGATTTCTTGAATATCGCGCTGTAATGTACGTTTAGAGAAATTAAACTCTAATGTATCATCATTAAGTTGAAGCATTTCAAATTCTCTTTCCAAAAAACGCTCTAAATCTTCATAAGAACAATATTTTTGTTGTGATAATTTACGAACAATATTGAAATAACGCGCGATATAACCTTGTTTTGACATTGAATTGGAAGTGTTTGAGCAAACTTAAGTTATCTGCAATTAAAAACAAAAAAAAGTAACATTTCATTACAAAATGTTACTTTTTCTTCATTAATAAAAATGAAATATTCGAAAAAACGGATTCTATTTTTTAGACTTTTTCACTTTCGTTTTTACGTCTTTTGTTGCAACTTTTGCATCTTGCGCAGTCTCATCAACTGTTGCTGCTACAGAATCTACAACAACCGCTGCTGTATCAACTGCACCAAGCTCTGCTGTTGTTCCAGTTAAACCTGATTCATTAATTTGCGCTGTTTCGATGAAATTAGAAAGTTTATCAACAATTTCTGCGTTAGAAGTTGGTTCATTCTTCACTTTTACGCTTAAGAAAATTGATGGTGCAGCATTATCTTGAATATAATTTGATTCGTTTTGATAAACTCCGTCATTTTTAACAGCTGTTGAATTTAAGTTTTCTGTTAACTCTTTTGCTACTTTAACTGTTTCGTTAAATGCAACATTTTGTTTAAAAACAACTGCGGCAACTTTATTTGTATTATCATCAGTTTTTTCAAAATTTAATGTCATGATTAACTCAGGTTTTAAACTATCGATGATTGATCTTTTCTCTTCATCTTTTAATCCTTTCGTTAAATCTTTCCATAAAAGAACCTGAACATTTTCTTTATTCAAAGATTCTAACTTTGTTTTAAATTCTGATGCGATATTTGTTCCTGATTCTACAGCGATATTATCTACAATATCTAAAATGACAACTTTAGGTGCATCTTCTACAACTTTATTTGTAATTTCTGTTGTAGGAACTTTTATTTCATTTTTTGTAGTAAAAGAGAAAGAAACTAACCCTATTGCTACGACTCCTAATACTTGCGTCAATTTTTTCATAATAAATGTGTTTTGTTTAAAAATGATACTTTTTAAATAGTTAGTACATTTTAGAACTTTGCAGACACTGTTCCGAAAACTCTTAATTAATCCTAATAAATGTTATAGTTTTCTTAATTGACTGATTTTATAAGGGATTCAGAGGAGTTATATTTATTATTTTTCAAAATTTAGAAAATATAAAACATAAAAAAAGCTCAACTAAGTTGAGCTATTATATTATTTACATGCAACAATTATCTGCACAAAATCATCATATTTTAATGAAGCACCACCAACAAGACCGCCGTCAATATCTGGTTGAGCAAAAATTTCGTTCGCATTCTGTGCATTTACACTTCCTCCGTACAAAATACTTGTATCATTCGCGACTTCTACGCCAAATTCATCATTCAAAACTTTACGAATAAATGCATGAATTTCTTGCGCTTGCTCTGGTGTAGCTGTTTTTCCAGTTCCAATTGCCCAAACTGGTTCGTAAGCAATAATCAAACGAGAAAGATCTTCTGGTTTTTGAGCAACTAAAGCATCCATTAATTGGGTTTTTACAACCTCAAAATGTTTCTCAGCTTCACGTTCTTCTAATTTTTCTCCTACACAAAGAATTGGATTAATTTGATGTTTAAAAGCTTGTTTTAATTTCTCAGCAATTACAATATCTGTTTCTCCTTGATATTCTCTACGCTCAGAATGCCCAATAATAGCGAAATCTAATCCGATACTATCCAATTGTTCTGCTGAAATATCTCCTGTATACGCTCCTTTTTCGTGAGCAGAAATATCTTGCGAAGAAATCTTAACATATTGCTCATCTACAGCTTCTAACAATGTTTGTAAATAAATAGAAGAAGGCGCAATTATAACTTGTGCAATTGGATGATTATCTGCCACCCAAGCATTAAGGTTTGTTGCTAAATGAATCGCTTCTTCATAATTTAAGTTCATTTTCCAGTTTCCTGCTACTATTCTATCACGCATAAAAAAGTGTATTTTATTTGATTTTGGTTTTAATATTTACTGCAAGATAATTATTTATCGTGAAATTATTACTGATTTATTTTATGCGAACGCGCGGATCTAAAATTCCGTAAAGAATATCGACCAAAATATTAATCACAATAAACATCACAGCAATCACTAAAACAGCTCCCATCACAATTGGTAAATCTAATGTATTTAATGCATTTACGATTTCTTTTCCTAAGCCATTCCAACCAAAAACAAATTCCACAAAAACCGATCCTGCCAACATCGACGCAAACCAACCCGAAATTGCTGTAACAACTGGATTAAGTGCATTTCGTAATGCATGTTTTGTAATCACCGTTTTTCTTGAAAGTCCTTTTGCAAAAGCTGTTCGGATATAATCTTGGTTCAAAACTTCTAACAACGAATTTCGTGTTAATTGCGTAAAAACCGCTAACGGACGCGAACCTAATGTAATTGCTGGAAGAATAAGATTTTTCAACATCAAATGTTTTCCTTCTCCCAAATCATCCACTTCATATAGACTTCCAATCATATTCAGCCCTGTAATATCGTGCATTAAAAACGCAAAAATATAGGCAATGATAATTGCCGAAAAGAAAGACGGAATACTCATCCCAAAACTCGTAGCAACTAACAAAACACGATCAATCCATGTATCTTTCATCAAAGCAGAAACAATTCCCAACGCAACCCCAATTATCGTCGCAATAATAATAGCCGCAATTGCCAAAACCATTGTATTTGGGAAGGTTTCTCCAATAATTGTACTGACGCTTTTTCCTTGTTTTTGAAAAGATTCACGCAAATAAGGCGTTTTCAAAACCATTTCATTTGTTCCGAAATCCATCAATTTTGTGTAATTGTATTTATCAGAACTTAATGAAGTATATGTTGTATTGTTTTCGTCAATATTATGAAATGAAATCGGTGACAAATCATTAATATAAAACGCATATTGTTTCCATAAAGGTTGATCTAAACCTAAGTTCTTCCTAATTTGAGCCAATTGCTCTGGATCTTCTTTTTGATCAAGCATCATACGCGCAGGGTCTCCAGGAAGTACCGAAAACAATAGAAAAACTACACTTACTACACCAAAAAGTGTCAAAAATCCGTAGAAAATTTTATTTAAAATATAATTAATCACTTGTTAAAATAAATCTTCTAATTGATTAAGCGAAGGAAAATCATTGTCATGATATTTCGCTTTCACCGTTCCTTTTTCTAAAATCATCACTCCAGGATTTGAACGAATAATTGTTTTCATCGTCGTTTGATCCATAAAACAATTTTCCAATTCTAAACCTTTAATTGGATTATTCGAAACCGCTGTTACAATAAAACCTTTTGCTTTCGCTTCTTTTCCTAAAGTATTTAATTTCACAAGTTGTTTATCATTTATTTTTTCAACAAATGGAATGACAAAAACAATCGCTTTCGGGGCATTTAAAATTTCAGACGTTTTATCAACACCATTGCAATCAAAATTAAAATCATGAATTGGTGGTTCGTACCCTTTTTTCTCTACAATTGTACGTGTTTTATCCGCTTCAATCACCCAAGGCGTTCCATGTTTATACCACTTATCATCGGCAATATATTGCGCATCATCAATTTCTACCACTTTTCCATCTACACTGTTTTTCATCGTGTAAATCGTTTTATACGTTGTTGGTTTCAAACCTAACTCTTGCGGAGATTTCATTCCTTCAATTAAATTTTTGCCAACTGCATAAGGTCTAAAATCGATAATTGGTAAATGATTAATTCCGATATAAGCAATAATTGCAGAACCTAAAATTGTTATAAAATTGATTACGTAATTCGCTTTTTCGACAAATAATGGTTTGATATATTTTTGACCAATCACTAAAATAATTATCAACACCAAAAGCACAACATCTTTGTAAAATGATGTCCAAGGTTCTAACTTTAGTGCATCACCAAAACATCCACAATCGGTTACTTTGTTGAAATAAGCTGAATAAAATGTCAAAAATGTAAAGAAAATAATCGTTAACAATAAAGCTATTGTTGTAAATCTTTTCCAAACGCCAAGCAATAATAAAACGCCTAAAACTATTTCAAAAAGTGAAAAGAAAGTTGCCAAAGGCAAACTCAAACCTTCTAAAAATGGAATGTTAAGAACTGTTGGCGAAAAATATTCTTCTAATTTGAAACTTAACCCAATTGGATCTACATTTTTTACAAATCCAGAAATTATAAAAATAACTCCAACTGTAATTCGGGCAAATTGAACTAAATACCTCATGAAGTTTTCTTTTCGTTAATTAAAATCATTGCGAAAATCGAATAATTAATCATATCCAAATAATTTGCATCCAAACCTTCAGACACAATTGTTTTTCCTTTATTATCTTCGATACTTTTTGTACGTAAAACTTTCTGATAAATTAAATCTGTAATCGAACTAACACGCATATCTCTCCAAGCTTCACCGTAATCATGATTTTTTTTCATCATCAAATCGTGCGCAATTGTTGCATATTTATCATAAAATTCGATAGCTTGTTCGTCTGTCAAATCTGGCTGATCTGCAAAACCAAGTTCTAGCTGAATCAATGCCATAATCGAATAATTAACGATCGCCACAAATTCTCCTTCTTCGTCTTCATCAACCAAACGCTCCGCTGCTTCTTGTAACGTACGAATACGATTTACTTTGATAAAAATTTGATCTGTTAAAGATGGCAAACGCAGTACACGCCAAGCTGGACCGTAATCTTGTAATTTTTTTGTATATAAATCTCGACAAACAGAGATGATTTCTTTAAATTGAATTGAGGTATTTTTCATAATTTCGTTTCGATTTCAAAAATAATTGAAATTGCTTAAAGAACTTCTAAGATATGACAATTAATTGTAATGGTCGTTTGATTGATTTGAACGAGCCTAAAATTATGGGAATTTTGAATACAACGCCAAACTCTTTTTACGATGGTGGCAGTAATCAATCGATGAATTTGATTTTAGAAAAAGTTGAAAAACACTTGTCCGAAGGTGCCGATATGATTGATGTTGGTGGTTATTCGACAAAACCTGGAGCAGAAAATATTTCGGAGCAGGAAGAAATTGATAGAACTGCACCAATTATCGAAAAAATTATTGAAGAATATCCAGAATTGATTATTTCGATTGATACTTTTCGAGGAAATGTTGCACGTGAAGCTGTAAAAGTTGGTGCTTCTATTATAAATGATGTTTCGGGTTGGGAGTTAGACGAAAATATGTTTGATGCAATCAAAGAACTTCGAGTTCCATACATTTTAATGCATATGAAAGGAACGCCAAAAACAATGCAAAATAATCCTGCATATGCAGATATTACGCTGGAAGTAAACGAATATTTTTCCAAAAAAATTGCGCAATTAAAAGCTGCAAAAGTGAATGATATTATTTTAGATCCTGGTTTTGGTTTTGCAAAAACATTGGATCATAATTATGAATTATTCAATAAAATGGAAGCTTTAGGTTTTGAAGGTTTTCCTTTGCTGATCGGAATTTCGAGAAAATCGATGATTTATAATTTATTCGAAACAACTCCGCAAGAAGCTTTAAACGGAACTTCTGTCCTGAATATGGTTGCGTTACAAAAAGGTGCAAAAATTTTGCGTGTGCACGATGTAAGAGAAGCAAAAGAAACCTTACAAATTTTCCAAAAATTGAATCAAAAATAAATAAGAAAGCCACTAAAAAGTGGCTTTTATTTTTAATCAATGATTTTACTATTTGGAAAGAAAACTTTGAACGTATCAACAATATTGATATCCGAAGTCAAAATTTGCCAATGTGAATCTTTCACAAATTCAAACACAACTTCGTTGTCGTATAAATTTTCATCCTCAATATTTACATGCAAATTATTTTCTTTTCTATCTCCAATAATCAACGCCTCCGTTACATGTTCCATTTTATAACACAAACTTTCTAACTGATCATATTCCACAAAAATTCCGTCTTGTTGATCAATCACTTCTTGCAATTCGAAAACCGAATATTCGTCCGTTTCACTTTCACCATCAACCCAAAGAATTTTCCAAAAATAATCCTGTATATCTTTTATTGGAGCAATCACCTCTTCCATTCGTTGAATTTGGTTTTCGTCTTCTCCGTAAATTTCTATTTTATAAGTTTCCATATCTATTACAAAATTAAAAAAGTAACTTCAAACGGAAGTTACTTTTTTACAATTTTATACTTTTTCTAACTCATGTTTCACACGTTTTTCAGATTTGATATCCATAATCTGAATCGATTCTTTGCTAAAAATCTTGAACGAATGTTCATGTTTTTCTAAGAGAAAATCATAAGGTCCTTTTGGTGCAATTAATTTCACTAAAACTGGCGCAGTTTCTAACGAGATAAACACAAGAGCTATAAAAATAGCTGCAGTCCCTAAAATTGGATTATTAACTGACAATTCGTCTAAAGCCTGCATACGTGCAGCAAAACCATTGTAATTCTCTTCGGTTGGTTTAGCCGCATCAATTTCTTTTTCTTTTGCAACATTCAATCGATCTAATTCTTTATTAATTTCAGCTAAACGAGGCGCAGATTGTTGAATATAAGTTTCGATTTCGGCAGCTTTTTGTTTTTTCAATTCTGCTTTTCGTTTCGCATTTGGTCCATAACCTTCGCGTCCAGTTGTTGTTTCAGTTTGTGTACCAACAACTTCTTTTTCCAACTCGGTAGAAGCTGAATTATACTCATTTCTTAATTTATCAATTTCTGCATAAATTTCTTTTCGTTCATTCGAAAAAGGCGTTCCCAATTCAGCATAACGCGCATCAATTCCTTTTTGTAATTCCGTTTTATTTCGATTGACAATAATATTTAATTGCTTGTTAATTTCTTTCTCGAAAATTTTTAATTCTAACGGTTTCGAAATCACAATACCTAATAAAATTGCAACCAAAATACGTGGCAAAGCAATAAAAAACTGACGAAAAAATCCACCTGACTTTTTCATTGATGTGACAATATATCGGTCAAGATTAAAAATCATTAATCCCCACAACAAACCAAAACCTGTTGCTGCATATATATTATCAAAAACAGTATTCAGCGCATATCCAGCAGACAAAGCCGCCAAAATTCCTGTAAATAATATGACACCTCCAATACCAACATGTTTGTTGATATCTGTTGGTGTTTTTTTCAAGAGTTCAAGACTACTCCCTGAACAGATGATTAAAAATTTCTGTAGTCCATTCATTTTGCAAATATAGTACTTTGTATAACATATTATTAAATATCGTGCCAAAAAAAGCTGACAATCAAATTGTCAGCTTATATTTTCAAAAAATTTACTTAAACAAAATTAAGCTTGTTTTTCGATTTTAATTCTCCATCCATAAGGATCTTCTGCTAATCCGTATTGAATATCTTTTAATTTCTTTTTCAATTGTAATGCAAAAGAATCTTCTTCAGCTAAAGTTGGTAATTGAGCACGCTCTTCACCAAATCCAACTGCATCGTATTGTGTAATTACAACAGCAGTTCCACATCCAAATACTTCTTTTAATTCTCCTGATTTGTAAGCATCATACAATTCTTGTACTTCTACAGGACGTACTTCTACTTCATATCCACTATCTTTTGCTAAAGTTAAAACAGAATCACGTGTTACTCCGTTCAAAATACGCTCAGACGTTGGCGCTGTTAAAATTTTATTTCCGATACGTACCATCACATTCATTGTTCCTGCTTCTTCAATGTATTTATGCTCGATAGAATCTGTCCAAATTACTTGATCATAACCATCTTTTTGAGCTTCAGAAGTTGGAAAGAAAGATCCAGCATAGTTTCCTCCACATTTTGCAAAACCAACACCTCCCTGAGCTGAACGACTATAATAATCAGCAATTTTTACTGATAAAGGTTTATCGTAATAATTAGGAGCATAAGCTAATAAAATAGCAAAAATATATTCGTTAGATGCCCTAGCAGAAACTGCTTCTTCTGTTGCGAACATTACTGGACGAATATATAATGACGTTCCGTAATCTTTTGGTACCCATTGACGATCGATATCAATAATAGCTTCTAAACCATCAATAAAAATTTCTTTCGGAATTTGAGGCATATTAAGACGTGCCGCAGATAAATTAAAACGCTCGAAGTTTTTCTCTGGACGGAAAATAAACACTTCTTCGTTATCATTTTTGTAGGCTTTCATTCCTTCAAAAATTGTTTGACCATAATGGAAAGACATCGCTGCTGGAGTCATTGAAATTGGTCCGTAAGGAACAATTTTTGGCTCATCCCATTTACCATCTTTGTAATGCGCGATCAACATGTGATCTGTAAACTCTTTCCCAAAAGTAGTAGAGTTAAAAACTGAATCGTTAAATTTTGATTCAGCAATTTTTTCTATAATCATTTTATGATATATTTTGTTTGTGCTTATCAAAGGTACATTTTATTTGCACTTTTTCATAATAAATATCATAACTTTCGACGATGAAAAGAATTATTCAAGAAACGGAAGATGGATCTAAAACTATCTATATTGAAGATTGGGATGAATCTTATCATTCTAAGCATGGCGCTGTACAAGAGGCTTTTCATGTATTTATACAAAATGGATTTCATCATTTTATAGAAATAAAAAATCCTATAAAAATTATAGAAATTGGATTAGGTACGGGACTTAATTCTTTCATTACTTTGATGGAAGCTGAAAAACATAAAACTCCAGTGCAATATGTTGGAATTGAAAAATTTCCAGTTTCTGATGAAGAATTCGAATTGGTAAATTATTTTGAAAATGTTTTCAAACTTTATCCGGAATTTGAACATCGAAAAGAAGAGTTTTTACATTATTATCAACAATTATTTCATTCAAATTGGGAAAATTGGAATAAAATTTCTCCATATTTTGAAGTTAAGAAAGTGGAAGAAGATTTTTTCAATCTGAAAAATATCAACGAAAATAATTTTGATTTGGTTTATTTTGATGCGTTTGGTTCTCGTGTTCAACCAGAATTATGGGAAAAAGAATTGTTAGAAATTGTTGATTCTTTAACTAAAAATTCTGCCATTTTTACTACTTATGCAGCGAAAGGAACTATAAAAAGAGGTTTGAAAGATTTGGGCTATATAGTACAAAAACGTCCTGGACCTCCAGGAAAACGTGAAATGATGGTTGGTATGAAGGACTTTCCATTTGATAAATAATCTCCTTTATCATTAATTATAAAAATCGTAAATTTGTAGCTGAAAACAATTTGATGTTTTCTACATTTTTTTATGACAAATTATATCGAATATAAATTTAAAGTTGCGGAAGTAGTGCCTTTTAATGAAATTATTATTGCAATGATTTCTGAACTACCCTTTGAAAGTTTTGTTGAAAACGAAGAAGGTTTTGATGCTTACATGCCAAAAACTGATGAAAATATAGACCAAGTAAAAGAAGTAATTGATTCTATCGAGAATATTGATTTTTCTTATAAGCGTCAAGAAATTGAACAACAAAATTGGAATGCAACTTGGGAAGAAAATTTCACACCAATTTTAGTGAAAGACCAATGTTTGATTCGTGCAGAATTTCACGAAACAGTTGAAAATATTCCGTATGAAATTATCATTCAACCAAAAATGTCTTTTGGGACTGGACATCACTCTACAACACATTTGATGGTAGAATATATCTTGGAAACTGAATTTACAAGAAAAGATATTTTGGACATGGGGTGTGGAACATCAATTCTTGCAATTTTAGGAATGAAACGTGGTGCAAATTATGCAGAATGTATCGATATTGACGAGTGGGCTGTGGAAAATTCTATCGAAAATGGAAAACGAAATGGTGTTAGTTTAGATGCCAAAATGGGTGATAATTCACTTTTGGGAAGCAAACAGTTTGACATTATTTTAGCGAATATCAACAAAAATATTTTAATCAGCCAAATTCCTTCTTACATCAACGTTTTGAATGAAAATGGTGATTTATTTTTAAGTGGATTGATGGAGCAAGATTTTGATGATATCTTAGCTTTTTGTACAGAAAATAGTTTGAAATTTGTATCTAAAAAACAACGAAATGAGTGGATTGCGCTACATTTCAAAAAATAAAATGATATGAAAAAATACGCAACGCAACCCATGTGGGAAACGGAAAAAGATTCGGCTGTTGATGTATTGGAACAGGAATCACACAAATATCAAATTATTGTTTACAATGATGATGTGAATACTTTTGATTGGGTAATCGAATCGTTGATGGATGTTTGTGAACACACGCCAGAGCAAGCGGAACAATGTTCTATTTTGATTCACTACAAAGGTAAATGCGAAGTCTTGACGGGTGAATTAGAAGATCTAAAACCTCGGTGCACAGAATTATTGAACAGAGGTTTAAGTGCAGAAATTATTTAGAATTTCTTAATAATCATATAAAGCAAAATCAGAATCGTCTAATGTTACATTGGACGATTTTTTGTTTTGATCGTTCACTATATACGAATCATAGATCTTCTCGTAAACATGATTTTCTGTTTTTGTATCCACAACTTCTGTAGATTTTTCTGTAGAATTAATCACAAAAGGAGTAACAACCAATGCTAATAGCAGTATACAAGCAGCTTCCCACCAAATATTGAAATGTAAAATTTTTGTTTCTTTTTTATCAATAGTTTTCGATAAAATCGATTGTTCTAAATCATCAAAATAATTAGTTGGAGTTGTATAATTTTCCTTTTGTTTTAAGCTTTTAAGATAAATTTCATCTTCTAAATTCTTAAAATAATTCTCTGGAATTTTAAAATTATTTTTTAATCCATTTTCTTTCATATCGTTCATAAGACAAAAAAAAGTTAAAAAGGTTTAATCTTCATCCTCTAAAAATTCTTTAATTTTTGTAACTGCATGATGATAAGACGCCTTTAGCGCACCAACAGATGTTCCTGAAATTTCAGAAATTTGTTCATATTTCATTTCATCATAATATTTCATCATAAATACTACGCGTTGCTTTTCTGGTAAACTTGCGATCGATTTTTGTAATTTCAACTCAATTTCATCACCTGTATAATATTCATCCGTAGATAAATCATCTGCAATATTCATCGAATAATCTTCGAATGAAACATTTTGTTCTTTAGCATTCTTATGAATAAAATTGATGGTTTCGTTATAAGTAATCCTAAAAATCCATGTTGATAATTTTGATTCATTTTTGAATGAATTCAAATTTTGATAGATTTTTATAAAAACATTTTGAGCAATATCATCTGCGTCTTCATGAATCAAAACCATACGACGAATTTGCCAATAAACTCTCTGATGATAATCTTTTACAAGAAGTTTAAAAGCCTTTTCCCAATCCTTATTTAAAATGTGCTCTAATAATTTCTGATCCAATTGAATAATATTAAGCTGTAAAGCTATTAAATTTGAAATGATAAACTTCTAATAATTTTGAACATAGTTAATATTTTATATTTTTTTTATGAAATCAAATCCATATTCCACATATACTTAAGTATGAACCTATCAATAAAAGTATATTTCTATTGAAAAATTTATTTGGGCGTTCACTCGCTCTATTCCTCGTATTTATACAATCTCCCTCAATTATCTTGTAATCTTCCCTAAAAACC
>NZ_DLOC01000004.1:0-24776 GCF_002478465.1 Empedobacter sp. UBA7494 | reverse complement strand
CCCTTTTGAGACAGCCTCTTTAATTATACGATTATAGCTTTTTTTCGAGCTGATTTTTTTATTCGATACATAAGGTAAATAATTAGAGATAATAGAAATGAAAAGATAAAATATCGAATTGCCAACCTATTTTGAGTATTAACTTTACCAGTGCTTGAGATTATAAAACTTGTAAGCGAAGTAATAATATACGTCATTCCTCCCATCAAACCACCAGCAACGCCAGCATTTTTAGGAAAAGCCATCATATTTGAAGTAAAGAATGATGTGAATAAAATTCCTGAACAAATATGAATGAAAAACACAAAGAATAATAAAACAAATAGATTTTGAACAAAGAAACCTGTGATAATCAAAAGTGAAATCAAAATTAATTGTACAATAATAGGTAAAGCTATACTTTCTTTAAAGTCAAGATGCATTCTTTTCTTTCCGACAAATCCGCCAATCATCCACGAAAAGCCTAAAATTAAAGTTGAATAACCAATCACAATAGAATTAAAATGGTAAGTATTTTCAATTAAAAACGGACCAATAATATTGAAAATCATCACAATAGAATAAGCAACTGCTTGTATCATTATTCCAACTATAAATAATTGATTTTTAAGCATCATTCTATAAGTATCGATGACGTTTTTAATATTTAATTTAGTCTTTTCAATAATACTTTCTCCACTAAAAACCAATTCAAAAATTAAAATTAAAGCTGCATAAATTGCTAAAAAATAGAAATTTGCATGCCAATTGAACAATTTTTCTAAATATCCATCTAAAAACGGCGATAAAATAGGTCCGCATGACCAAACAATCGTAAAATAACCTAAATAATGTTTCGCCTTTTCTGGTGTATGAATATCAATAAAAAGTGCTCGAGTTGCAATAACAATAATCGCAACTGAAATTCCTTGAATAATTCGAAGAAAACAAATCAACAGAATACTATCTGTACTCGCGATAACCAAACTTGTGATTAGTACAACAAATAATGCTACAATTTTTGGATAATATCGTCCAATTGCATCCAAAATACTTCCAATAAACAATTGAGATAAACCATAACTCAATAAAAAACAAGTCAAAGTTAATTGAATACTACTTTCTAGAACTATCAGCGATTTTGCCATCTACGGAAATGACGGCAAATAGATATCTGTTACAAATCCCGAAATTGGAATCGAAAAGAAATCAAGTATACTAATAATTTTTTTCCTTTTTTCTGATGCTTCTCTCAACATAAATCATTTTTTACTATGCAAAAGTAAAATGAATGTGAAATTCATGAATTAAAAAAGACAAATAAAAAATTACAAAAATCAAATAAATCAATTTTCTTGTTTAAATTTTAATGGAGAAGTTTAAGTATGTTTTTTAAAAAAATTATTAAAATGAGCAGGTTCCTCAAAACCTAATTTATAACCAACTTGCGCAATATCCCAATCAGTGTACAACAACAGGTTTTTAGCTTCTTCAACTATTTTCTGTTTAATAATTTGTGTCGTTGTTTGTTTTGTTACAGATTTCACAGATAAGTTGAGCTGATTTACATGAATATTTAATTTCGTTGCAAAATCAGCGGGTGTTTTCAAAATAAGTGGTTGAGCAGTTGAATCAAGTGGAAATTATTTATTTAATAATTCATCAAACTTCTTATACAATCTCACATTTGAAGGCAATTCAACCGCATTTATTTCATCAACTTTTTGTTCTAAAACATAATAAAAAATAGCAGATAAATGATTACGAATACTAAAATATCTCAATTGATAATTGGATTGATTAAGACGATACATTTCCTGAAAATAAGACTAAATCAAAGGCAATTGTTCATCCGAAATCTCAATAAAATGAGAATTCCAATATTTATTCGAGTAAAATTCTTTTAGAATTTTTATTCATTTCATTTATTCAAATCACTCGAACTAATGAATTTTATTCAAAATACACAACTGGTTAAGTATTATAAAATTTCATTAACTTTAATCACATTCAAAACTTAATAAAATGCCTTGGAATCCCGAACGATATAATCAATTCAAAAATATTCGTTATCAACCTTTTTATGATTTAGCGGATTTAATTTCTACTAATAATTTGAAAAATTGCATAGATGTAGGTTGTGGAACTGGCGAACAAACAGCAATTCTTGCTAATAAATTTGAACACGCTAATTTTTTAGGAATTGATTCTTCTAAGGAAATGCTTGAAAAGTCAAAAGAATTTGATTTAGCCAATCTTACATTTCAACAACAAACGATTGAAGATTTTACAAATTCTAATACAAATTGGGATTTAATTTTTAGTAATGCAGCGTTATAATGATCGGATAATCATGAAGAATTGTTACCTAAATTAATCTCAAAACTGAATGTTAATGGACAATTTGCAGTGCAAATACCTTGTCAAAAAGATAATGCATTGAATGTTATTTTGATTGATTTAGCACGAGAAAAACCTTTTGCAGATTTTCTGAATAATTTTCATCGAGATTCACCTTTGTTAACGATAGATGATTATACGAAAATTATGTTTGACAATGGATTGTAGGATTTGAACATAAACATGAAAGTTTATCCAATTTACGGAAATGACGAAACAGAATTTTATAATTTCATTTCTGGTTCTGCTTTGATTCCTTATATGAAGCGCTTAACGACTGAACAACAAGAATTATTTACTACAGAATTCAAAACGAGAATTAATAAATATTATAAGACTTTTCCAACAATTTATTCCTTTATGAGAATGTTGTTGTATGGGAAAAAGGGTTAAATAAAAAAGAGAATCAATTATGATTCTCTTTTGTTTATAAAGTTTAATCTAAATCGTCTAATACAGACTTTAAGATATCACAACCTTTTATAATATCTTCATCCGAAATATTAATCGGTGGTGTAATTCGTAAATTCTCGATGCTATACATTAAAAAGAAAAGAATCAAGCCTCTATTCATACATTCTTGCTGAACGCGCAACGTATATTCTGGCGATGATAACTCAGGAGCTAACATCAAACCTTTTCCGTGAATTTTCTTAATTTTTGGATGTTGAAGATTTTTTCTGAATAATCGCTCTTTACGATCAATATCATCCATCAATTTTTCCTCTTCTAAAACATTTAGTAGCTCTAAAGCTGCTGCTGCAATCACAGGATTCCCTCCAAAAGTTGTAATATGTCCCAATTGAGGATTTTGTTTCAACGAACTCATAATTTTTTCAGAAGTCATAAACGCACCAACAGGCAAACCGCTCGCCATGCCTTTTCCCATCGCTACAATATCTGGAACAACTCCAAAATGCTCGAAACCAAACAATTTTCCCGTGCGTCCAAAACCTGGCTGAATTTCGTCCATAATCAATAATGCACCAACTTCTTCGCAACGCTTTTTCAACTTGATAAAGAAATCATTTTCTGGCAACCTAAAACCAGAAGCTCCACGAATAGATTCTACAATAACACCAGCTGTTTCTTTGGTAATTTTTTGTAAATCATCTTCATTATTAAAATCGATAAAATAAACTTCTGGTAACAATGGTCGGAAAGCAGCTTTCTTACGTTCATCACCAGAAACACTTAACGAACCGTGTGTATTTCCATGATAGGCATTTCGAAAAGAAATTAATTGACGGCGACCTGTAAAACGTTTCGCTAATTTAAGCGAAGCTTCAATCGCTTCTGTTCCAGAATTCACCAAATAAACTTGATCCAATCCTTCTGGTGTTAAATCAACCAATCGCTTGCATAATTCGACTGGTTTTTCTTGCGCATATTCACCATAAACAGCAACATGCATATATTTGTTTACCTGATCTATAATCGCTTGATTAATGCGCGGATGGCTATGTCCAAGTGTATTCACCGAAACGCCAGCCACAAAATCAAGATAGGCTCTTCCATCCTTTCCATAGATATAAGAGCCCTTTGCGTAATCGACTTCAAAACCAGATGCAAAATTTGTTGTTTGCGCCTGATATTTGAAAAATCCTTCTTTTAATGTTCCCATTTTATTTTAATAAAAAAAGCACAGCTGCACCGCCCATTGCATACGCTGCAACAGTAAGAGCATCTGATTTACCTTTCGAAAATTTTCTTATTTTGAACGATGAAATATCATTTTTATGAAACTTCAATTCTTTTTCTGTCCCTTTTACAACAGCATATAAAGTATCAGCTTTCCATTGCTTCGCCTCTATTGTATATTCTTTTCCTTGCGCATCTACTTTATAAAATTGATCGGGTTTGATAACATCCGAAATTTTAATTGTAGAAGGATCTATCGCTACTTTCTCTTCTTTATTCTCTTGTTTTTTAGCTTTTAGTGCAGCTAATTCTTCTTGACTTTCTGAAAGAGATGAAGTAAATGCATTTTCATTCGGACTTTTGCGTTCTCTTCTCAATTCAGCAATATCAGCTCTGGAACGACTTCTTTCATTAGAGTTAGTCGTTTGATTTTGATTATTACCTTTAGACATTTCCAATGCATACTCCTCAGGATCAAAAGCTTTGTATGTATAACAACTTGATAATAACAGAATAGATAATATGATAGATGTAGTTTTCATTTATAGTTTTAGAAATTAAACGATTAATTTATGAAAAGATTATTTTGATTCGATAAAAATATCTCGCCAAGTGTTTAATCGTTCAGAAATTCGCCATTTAAAATCGGGCAAATAACGCATATCTTCTGGAAATTTTGACAATGGATACATTTTTCCGTCCGATTTTATACGACATGCAACCAATTCAACATCTTTTCCTACAACATCAACTTCTATAATTCCGCAATACGAAATATTAACTCCATAACGTTCTTTCACTTTCGTTTTTTGATCCGTATCATCCATGTAGGTCAACGCAACAGCGTTTTCTTCTACATTTATAAAATCAATTTTATCATCCTGAAAAAGAACAGTTAAATATTTTCCTTTGATTTGATGATATTCATTTTCCACAAGCGAATCCACTTTAGCAATCACAAAAGCATTATTGAACACTTTCATCGAATCTAATTTTTCTGTTTTCGCATTTGTATACGCTTCGATATAATCTCCCGTCACTTGATTATCTCCAGAAAATAGAATTGGATCTTTATAAAATTGCATCAATCCTTTAGTTTGATTGTACACCAAAGAATCAGCTTTTCCATTCGCATTCGATTTGTAAAAACGCGCTTTATGAAACGCTTTTACCAATGAAGTCGAATCAACATCGTGACGTTTTACCGCCAACAACGTATCTGCACTAATGTAAAGCGAATCTTTATCAAACGCTTTCACAGCATACGCATTCTTCGTTACAAAAGCCGAATCTAAGTATTTAAAAGCTTCTCCGTAATCTCCCTTCAAAAATCTTTTTTCTAAAGGATCATCTAAAAAAACATCACCTTCACCTTTACCAAAACCTGTTTTATCGTTGAAATAAAGTTTTTTAGCCGTCAACGTTTTGTTTTGATAATAAACTTTTGAATTTCCTCTTAACCAAGCTTCACCTGTTTTTTTATTAAAATCTCCATCAGAAGTAATAATATATTGCGATGGATCATTTCGACGCGTAATTTTAGAATAATCGCGGAAAGTTGTAATTCCCGTAATATCATTGGTCGTCATTTTTCTTGAATAAATCGTATAATCTTTATTCGTAATAAAAACTTCTGAACCAAAATTTGCCGATTTAGACTTTACATTATACACAACATTTCGTCCTTCAACTAAAGTACCATCAGAACCGATTGTTTTGTAAGTATCATTTACAATAATATTTCCAGTCAATCGCTCGTAAATCATTTTCTCAGAACTTATTTGTTGCGTAGGCGTCTTCACTTCTACTTTCCCAATACCAGTCGCAATCTCAGTTGTACGATTATAATCCATATAATCTGCCGTAATACGAGAACTTGGATCAGTCAACACCACATCTTTGAAAGCTTTTGCAATTGTTGTGTTTCCGTCATACTCCATTTTATGCGCCGTAATTGTTTTGTCTTTACTCACCAAACGTGCATTCGACCAAACAACAGCCAAGTTTTTATCACGATATAAAACCGCACTATCAGCTGTAATTACATCACCTTTATATTCAATAACAACATTACCTGTTAAAATCTGATTCCCTTCAAAACGATCTGGATAACGCTCAACTAAATCAGCATTCTTCAACACAACTTTTTCTTTTTTAGGTTTCTGTTGCGCAAAAGCACTTATCGTCATAAAACATGAAAGTAAAAAAGCAACTTTCAAACCTGTTTTATTTTTATTTATATAATTAATTAACAATTACTTAATGTTTTTATTTAATCTCTATTTCACTTCAAAAAAGTGTTAGCCAAAATTAGTATTATTTTTTTAGTCCTAAAAATTAATTATTACGTTAAAACGTGCTTGAATACTTAAAATTTTCATAATGTTTTAATCAATATGATAGATTTTTAAGTCTTAATTTGATTAAAAAAATAACTATTATTCATAAAATTCAATTTTAAAATTCTTAACTTCATATTCAATTTTATAAATCTATTAAATGCCTCAATATCAAAATGTATTAGATAGTCCAAATACCAATACTATTTTTATGGTTTGGAATTTCAAGGAGAATACGACTTACAAAGACGCTTTCAAAAAGCTTTGCGCTTTGGTTATCAATCTTAATCATTCAGCAAATACACGTTTTCCGAAAACGCAATCGAGCGTTATTTTAGGAATTAGCTACGAAGCTTGGATAAAATTAGATTTACCTAAACCTTTACCGAAAGAATTAAAACCTTTTGTTGCTATTAAAGGAGAAAAGCATGAAGCTGTTTCTACAAAAGCTGATATTCATTTTCATATCCGTTCTACGCAACAAAGTTATTGCATTGATATTGTTTCTAATCTAACTGATTTATTAAATGATGTTGCGACTTGTCAAGAAGAAATTCATGGTTTTAGATATTGGGATGGTCGTAGTATTTTAGGTTTTGTCGACGGAACTGAAAATCCACAAGGTGACGAGAGAACAAATTTTGGTTTGATTGGCAATGAAGATTCTGCTTATACAAATGGAAGTTACTTATTTGTGCAAAAATACATTCATGATATGCAAGCTTGGAAAAATTTACCAATCTCTGAACAAGAAAAAGTAATTGGACGATCTAAAGTTGATGATATCGAAATGAATGATGATGAAAAACCTTCGAATTCGCATTCTGCATTAGCAAATGTTGGAGATGACAAAAAAATTGTTCGTGATAATATGCCTTTTGGAAATATGTCGACAAATGAAATGGGAACCTATTTTATTGCTTATGGCAGAAAATTTAGCATTGTAGAAGAAATGTTAGAACGCATGTTTGTTGGTGAACCTGTCGGAAACTATGATCGAATATTAGATTTTAGTAAAGCCAAAACTGGAACTTTATTTTTTGTTCCTTCTTTTGATTTGTTAGACCAATTTTCTAATTAAAATTACAAAAAAGACCTTTTACGAAATCGTAAAAGGTCTTTTGATTTTATAAAATCAAGATTATTTATTCTTACGAGTTCCGTAAAAATACAATGAATGATTATCAATTTTGATATCAAAAATATCTTCTATCGTTTGTTTAATAGATTGAATTCTTGGATCACAGAACTCCAATACTTCTCCTGTATCAGACAAAATAATATGGTCATGATTTTTGTCGAAATATGATTTTTCGTAATGCGCTTGTTGATCTCCAAACTGATGTTTACGCACCAATTTAGCTTCCATCAAAAGCTCGATAGTATTGTATAAAGTAGCACGACTAACGCGGTATTTCTTATTTTTCATTTTGATATACAACATATCAATATCAAAATGATCATCTGTAAAATAAATTTCCTCTAAAATAGCATAACGTTCAGGTGTCTTACGATGTCCATTGTCTTCCAAGAAATTCGTAAACACTTGCTTTACTATTTCGTAATTACTTGATTTTACTGATTCGTCTGTCATATAAAAAATTTGTGTAAATATACAGAATATTTCCTTATCAATGTAACGAAACAGCTTTCAATTCGTACGTTTTTTCTATCTCTTGATAATAAATCTTTATAACAGCGTATAATTAACAATATATCTATATAAGAAAATATATAATCTTTCAAAATTATTTTATCCTTTACATCACAAAGGTTAACTTTGCACACGATGGAAGAAAATTATTTAGAAAAACTGAACGAACCACAGCGTTTGGCTGTAGAAGCTACCGAAGGGCCAGTAATGGTGATTGCAGGTGCGGGTTCTGGAAAGACGAGAGTGTTAACTTATCGCATTGCTCATTTACTAAATAAAGGAGTTGATGCTTTCAATATATTGTCTTTAACATTTACCAATAAAGCTGCCCGAGAAATGAAAGAACGTATCGGACATGTGGTTGGTGAAGCGAATGCAAAAGCTCTTTGGATGGGTACCTTCCACTCTGTTTTTGCGCGCATTCTACGTGTTGAAGCACCGCTTTTAGGTTATCCATCAGATTTTACAATTTACGATCAACAAGATGCAGTTTCGGTAATGACAAAGATTATTAACGAAATGCATTTGGATAAAGATATTTACAAAGCAAAACAAGTTTTGGGAAGAATTTCTCAATACAAAAATAACTTGATTACAGTTAGAGCTTATCATAATAATCAAGCATTGATTGAAGCAGATAATGAAGCAATGCGACCTCGAATGGGCGATATTTACAGAGCTTATGTAGATCGTTGTTTCAAATCTGGCGCAATGGATTTTGATGATTTATTGTTACGTACAAATGAAATTTTGACGCGTTTTCCTGAGGTTTTAGCAAAATATCAAGAACGTTTCAAATACATTATGGTAGATGAGTACCAAGATACCAATCATTCGCAATATTTGATTGTAAAAGCATTGGCTTCTCGTTACGAAAACCTTTGTGTGGTTGGTGATGATGCGCAATCTATCTATGCTTTCCGTGGTGCAAATATTCGAAATATTTTATCATTCAAATCTGATTATCCTGACGCGAAATTGTATCCATTAGAACAAAATTATCGTTCCACGCAAATGATTGTGGAAGCTGCGAATCAGATTATCAAACAAAATCAAGATCAATTAGAAAAAAATGTTTGGACAGCAAATGAAACTGGTGAAAAAATAGCCGTTTATCGTGGACTTTCTGATGCTGATGAAGCTCGTTATATTGCAACTCAGATTTGGGAAAGACAGATCAATGAACATCTTCAACCAAAAGATTTTGCTATTCTTTATCGTACCAATGCTCAATCTCGTGCTTTAGAAGAAGCCTTGAGAAAAAGAGGAATTCAGTACCGTGTTTATGGCGGAACTTCTTTCTATCAGCGCAAAGAGATTAAGGATATGGTTGGCTATATGAGGTTATTGATTAATCAAAATGATGAAGAAGCTTTATTGCGAACAATTAATTATCCAGCACGTGGAATTGGTCAAACAACAATTTCTAAACTTTTGGTCGCAGCAGATCAACATCAAATTAGTTTATTTTCTTTAATTGAAAATATTGCGATGTATGCGCCAACAATTGGTATAAATGCAGGAACAGCAAACAAACTGAATGATTTTGTGTTGATGATTAAGCGCTTCCAAGTCATGTTAAAATCGCATGATGTATACGAAGTGACGATGGAAATGGCAAAAACGACACAATTGTTGAATGCGTTGAAAGAAGATTCTACTCCAGAAGGTGTTTCTCGTTTAGAAAACGTTCAAGAGTTGTTGAATTCAATTCAAGGTTATGTTGAAGAACAACAACAATTAGACGAAGGAGACGCTTCTTTAGGAGGTTTCTTAGAAAATATTGCTTTAGCAACTGATGCGGACAACGAAGAAGATGACGATAACAAAGTCAATTTGATGACTGTTCACTTGGCAAAAGGTTTGGAATTCCCTGTTGTATTTATTGCAGGTTTAGAAGAAAATCTTTTCCCTTCTATGATGAGCGTTAACACGCGCGCTGAATTAGAAGAAGAGCGTCGTTTATTTTATGTTGCCTTGACACGTGCCGAGAAAGTGGCTTATATGACCTACTCTGTTTCACGTTTTCGTTGGGGAAAAATTATCGATTGCGAACCATCTCGTTTCTTAGAAGAAATTGATGATAGTTTCTTAGAATGGAAAAATCTGAATATTTCTGCAAGAGCTTCTAACAATAGTGGATTATCAGCTGATTTATTTGGAGATGAACCTACACCACAACAGTATCAACAACGAGAAAAATCAGTTGCAAGACCAAATCCAAGAGCTCGTGTAGAACCAGCTCAACCAAGGTCAAATTTCAAACCAGTAAATCAAACAAAAAGTAACGCTTCATCAACAGCAAATGCACAAGGTTTGCAAGTTGGTCAAGTTGTTGTTCACGATCGTTTTGGACGAGGAATTGTGAAAGATTTGCAAGGAGAACCATCAGATATGAAAGCAATTATTCATTTTGATAATGCAGGAGAAAAAAAATTACTCTTAAATTTTGCAAAACTAAAAATCATTCGATCATAATAAAAAAACAGAAAAAGGTTACAGTAATTTGCAACCTTTTTTATTTGTATTTAACCAATTACACACCTTTTATCAAACTAAAGGTTTAAATAATATATCTTCAAAATTTAGAATAAAATTCTTGCTTGTATTTATTTTTTCGAATAAATAAACAGATTAAATCTTATAATTAAGATTTTTTTAGCATTTTAGCACCACAAATAAACACAAGAACAAAATTTTTTACTCAAATGGATGATATCATCAATCTAATAAGTAGCTACGTTTGGTCATATGCCTTGATTGGACTTTGCGCTTTAACAGGAATTTACTTCTCTATTCGCACCGGATTTTTACAAATAGTCTACATAAAAGACATGGTTCGCTTGCTATTTAGTGGAGAAAAATCGGACAAAGGAATCACTCCTTTCCAAGCTTTTTCTTTAGCAATTTCTGGTCGTGTCGGAACCGGAAACATTGTTGGCGTTGCAACCGCAATCGCAATGGGAGGACCTGGAGCAATTTTTTGGATGTGGTTTATCGCATTTTTAGGAAGTGCATCTGCTTTCATAGAATCTGCATTAGGACAGGTCTACAAGCAAGAAATCGATGGAGAATATCGTGGAGGGCCTTCATACTACATCGAAAAAGGTTTAGGAATCAAATGGTACGCAGTTTTGTTTGCAATCATTACAATTATGAGTTGTGGATTATTATTACCAGGCGTTCAGTCGAATAGTATTTCATCTGCTTTGAATAACGCGTTTGATATTCCTATTTATAATTTTGTAGGTATTCCAATCAACATTGTAGGATTCGTCATTATTGGATTATTAGCCTTGATTATTTTTGGAGGTGTAAAACGTTTGGGACAAGCTTCTGAATTTATCGTTCCTTTTATGGCAGGCGCTTACATCTTAATGGCAATCATTATTATTGGAATGAATATCCATCAAGTTCCATCAGTTTTACGATTAATTTTTTCATCAGCTTTCAATCAAGAATCACTTTATAGTGGTGTTTTTGGATCTGCAATTGCTTGGGGAATAAAACGTGGAATTTATTCTAACGAAGCTGGTCAAGGAACTGCTCCTCATGCGGCTGCGGCTGCGGAAGTAAACCATCCTGCACAACAAGGTTTGGTACAAGCTTTTTCTGTTTACATCGATACATTATTTGTGTGTACAGCAACTGCTTTTATGATTTTATTTACAGGAAAATACAATGTGAATCACCCAGAAAAAGCGGGAAGTTTCATTACTCAAAATCTTCCTGGAGTAGATTATACAGGTTTTACGCAAGCTGCTGTTTCAAGTCATTTTCCTTCATTCGGAAATAGTTTTGTTGCAATTGCTTTGTTTTTCTTTGCTTTTACAACGATTATGGCTTATTACTATTATGCTGAAACGAATATTACATACATTTTCAAGAAAGGAAATAGAAAAGTATATGTATGGATTTTACGTGTTTGTTTTTTAGGTGCTACGTATTACGGAACAATCAAAACTGCTGAAACTGCTTGGGCAATTGGAGATATTGGTGTTGGTCTGATGGCTTGGGTAAATGTTATTGCTATTTTATTATTAAGCGGAGTTGGGCTTAAAGTCTGGAAAGATTATAAAGACAAACGTAAAAAAGGAATTAAAAATCCTGATTTCAATCCTACTGAAATCGGAATTAAAAATGCTACTTTTTGGGAGAACAAAAATAAATAACGCAAAAAAACCACTTCTTTTGAAGTGGTTTTTTTGCTATTAAAAATTATGATTATTGGGCTTGAGTAAACTCTAAATTCACCAATAATTTTACTTTATCAGAAACCACTAATCCTCCAGCTTCTGTTACTTGGCTCCATCCTAATCCGTAATCTTTACGATTAATTTCTCCTGAAAATTCGAATCCGGCTCTTTGTAATCCCCATGGATCAGTGATAACTCCACCAAAATCTGCATTTAATGTAATTGGCTGTTTTTCACCACGAATTTCTAAAGTTCCATTAATTTTTCCGTTTTGAATACCTGAAGTACTTTCAAATTTCATTTCTGGAAATTGCTCAGCAGCAAAGAAATCAGCTGATTTTAAATGTTCATCACGATCTGCATTTTTTGTATTGATTGAATCTACTTTTGCATCAAATTCAAATTTTGCATCAGAAAAATCATCTGAATTAGCTTCTACATCAGCATTGAAATGATCAAAATTTCCTGTTACTGTAGAAATTACCATGTGTTTTACTTTAAATTGGACTTCTGAATGAGAAGGGTCTAAATTCCATTTTGTTGCCATAATGTTTTATTTTTTATTTGTTATTTAAATTGATTTTATTTATCCTATTTTGAATGATAACATTCCTAATGATCCATAAATTAGTTTGTCATTAAAAAGTGTTACTTCCTCTTCTTTTACTTGTAATGCTAATGCGTAAATAGCTGGCAAATAATGTTCCATAGATGGGACAGCAAGATTAAATGCGCTACCTTTTTGTACAAAATTGAACAATTCATCGTGATTACCTTTTTGAACAAAATTCTTGAATGTATCATTCACTTCATAAGCCCAATCATAACCAGCATTTGGCTCGCTCCAATTTAATGCTCTCAAATTGTGTACAACATTTCCACTTCCTACTATTAATATACCTTTACTACGCAAAGCGTCTAATTCCTTCGCTAATTCGTAATGCTCTTTTGGTGTTTTATAAACATCCAAACTCAGTTCTATCATCGGAACATCTGCTTCTGGATACAAAAATTTAATCACACTCCAAGAACCGTGGTCAAATCCCCACATTTTATCTAAATCGACGTCTGTTGTTTTAATTAAATTTTTGACCTTTGTAGCCAATTCAGGACTTCCTGGTGCTGGATATTCAACATCGAATAAAGCTTGTGGAAAACCATAAAAATCGTGAATCGTTTTGGGTTGTTCTAAAGCCGTAACTTTAGTTCCTTTCGTTTCCCAGTGCGCCGAAATACAAATAATTGCATTTGGTTTTGGGATTGTTTTTCCAATATTCTTCCAACCTTCTACAAAAATATTTTCTTCGATTGCATTCATCGGAGAGCCATGTCCTAAAAATAAAACTGGCATCTTATCAGTTATAGAAAAACTTGAAGTTATAGATTTTAACGTATTGAAATCCACGATTTTTATAGTATATTTTATTTATTATTATTTAGCTTTTGGAGCTGCAAATTCTAAGTTAGATGTTAAGGTAACAACATCACCTACAACAGCTTCTGGGAAATTACCACCGATATTAAAATCACTTCTTTTTACATTTCCTTTTACTGTAAATCCGTACGTTTTAACTCCGTTATTGTTGATACTTCCGTTGTAAACTAATTTTAATGCTACTGGTTTAGTTACTCCGTTTAATGTTAAATCACCAACCATTTTAAATTGATTTCCTTTAACACGTGTAATTCCTTTTGAAGAGAATTCTAGTTTTGAATTTTTTGCTGCATTGAAAAAATCTGCTGATTTTAAATGATTATCACGTGCCTCTATTCCTGTATTGATTGAATTGATATCTGCAACTACATGAAATTTTGCATCGCTTAAATCTTCTTTTGTAAAGTTTAAATGAACATCAAAATTTTGGAATTGTCCTTCAACATCAGAAATTGTCATGTGAGAAACAGAAAAGCCTAATTTTGAGTGCGCTTTATCATTTGTATAATTTTGAGCAAATGCAGACATTGAAGCTGCTGATAACATTAACGTGAATAATAATTTTTTCATAACGAATGATTATTTGATTGTTTTTAATTAATTATTTATTTTGATAGGACAAATTTAGCTCAGTCATCAGCGAGATTTCATTGACATAAGATAAGAAATTAAAAAGCTTGATTTTTCATCTAATAAACGATCAAATTGTATCAATTAATATTCCAAAAAGTAAAGATTTTGAATTTGTTAGCAATAAAAAAAACACTTCAATAGAAGTGTTTAATATTATTTTACTGGACTAAAATACCAGTAGGTAGATGTTTTTTTATTCTCGATTTCCAAATATTCTGGAAATGCTTGCGGTAATAAATGTAATTCTTCCGATTTTTTCAAATCTGTTAGAATCTGACGCAAAGGATATCCTTTTTTACGGTCGTGAGGAAAATATCCTTTTTCAATTAAGAAAGGCATCATATCCTTAGTTTTTACACGTTCCAACTTATTTTCTGTTAAATAAGCCTGAATATCTTCGCTCATTTTTTTGACCACTTCGCGGTCTACTTTAATATATTCGTTTCTCTTCATATAATTTTACCAATTACCATTCATGTGCGTTAAAATCATAGGACCTTCAGAAGTAACCAAAACAGTATGTTCGTGTTGTGCAAAAACGCCAGGTGCATTTCCTATCATTGTCCAACCATCCGCTTGCTCAATTGCTTCGTAAGAATTTTCTGAAATAAAAGTTTCCAATGCAATAACTGAATTTTTACGGAATCGACGTTTATCATCAGGGTCTCTGAAATTCATCAAATCCAATGGTTCTTCGTGCAATGAACGCCCTACTCCATGACCAGTTAAATTCTCAATCACATGATAATGATGTTTTTTTGCTTCTTTCTCAATAATTCCACCAATATCAGCGATTTTAACTCCAGATTTTACAGCCGCAATTGCTTTTTGAAGCGCAGAAATAGATGCATCAACAATTTTTTGATAACCATTCACATCTTCTCCAACAACAATAGAACCTCCATTATCAGCCCAAAAACCACCTAATTCTCCAGAAACATCAATATTAATCACATCTCCGTCTTTCAAAATTTTATCGGCTCTTGGAATTCCGTGACAAATTTCTTCATTCACGCTTAAGCAAGTATAACTAGGAAATTGATACGTCTCGAAAGGAGCTGATTTGCAACCAAATTTGTGCATAATCTTCGCACCAAAATCGTCCAATTCTTTTGTTGACATTCCAGGTTTTACATAATCTTTCATCTCTTTAAGAGTAACGGCTACAGCTTCGCTGACTTTTTTCATTCCGATTAACTCTTCTTCTGTCTCTATAATCATTGCTTAAATTCTATTGATTTCCTTTTCAGAAATCATTTACAAATTTACGGGTATTTGTAACGATTATTTGCTTATTTTGATAGAAATTCGTGATTATTGTATAATAGATTATATTGTTGATTGATAAAGAAGTATATCAATCATAATGAAAACGACATTTCGCAATTTGAATTTCATTTTCTACAACACGATATATTAACCGATGTTCATGATCTATTCTTCTCGACCAAAATCCTGCATATCTGTGTTTCAAAGCTTCTGGTTTCCCCAGACCATCAAAAGGATTTCGAGCAATATCTTTAATCAATTCATTGATCTTTTTCAATTTAGATTTATCTGTTTTTTGCCAATACAAATAATATTCCCAAGATTCATCAACAAAAACGATTTTCATCTATTCTTCGATTAACTCTTTTGTAAACGTTTTGTGAGTTTTTAATTTCTCAATTGCAGCATCCAAACGCTCTTCATTTTTGCGAGAAGAAAGCTCGTGATTCGTAGCAATTAGCGAGTTATACTCTTCTAAAGACATAATAACAACACCAGAATTTTTTCCACGATTAATAATCAATGTTTCAAAATTATTCGTCACACGATCAAAATATTCTTTAATATCTTTTCTAAATTAAGAAATATTTGTTATCAACATATGTACAATATTTTGTACAAAAATAAGTATAATTAATTATAAATAAACTTGATTTATAAAGTTTTAGAAAATAAAAAAATCCGTCAAATGACGGATTTAAGTTTATATTTTTCTAACGATTAATCTGCATCATAGATTAATACTCGTTTTGCTAATTTATTTGGACCATTCAAAAACTCGATATGTTGTGGATGTTTTTGATACGTCTCAAATTGATCCATTGTTTCGAAAGCCGCAAACAATGAGAACGAATACGAAGCGTCTATAACATCTCTTTCTATATTTGCAGGCGTTCCAACGTGAAAAAATGTTGATGGAGCAATTGGTTCTAGATCTTTCAAAGCTTGATGAAATGTATTCACTTCAGCTTCTGTAGCGTCGTCTTTTAACCAAAATAATACGTGGTGTGCTAACATAAAATTCTATTTTTTAGTATGCAATTTGCATTTTTACTTTCTTATTTTTTACTTTTTGACCGTTCAATTTTTTCAATAAATCTGGAACTTTTTTACGGTTAATTGCAACATACGAAGTAGTATCTTTTACTTCAATAATTCCGACATCGTTTTTCTCCAAACCTCCTTTTTTAAATAAAAATCCAACAATATCAACTTTGTTTACTTTGTCTTTTTTTCCTGCAGAAATATAAATCGTTTGGTAAGGTGTACGTTCTGGAATCTTATATGTTCCACCTAAATTTTCGACAGGTAAATTTTCATTTACAAACGGAAAATGTTCTTCATTGCTAATAATTAAATACACAAAACCTTTCGCATTCATACGTGCTGTACGTCCATTTCTGTGAATAAAAGCGGCTTCTTTTGCAGGTAATTGATAATGAATAATCGAATCTACTTCTGGAATATCCAAACCACGCGCAGCCAAATCTGTTGTAATTAAAACTCGAACCGAATCATTTCTGAATTTCAGTAACGCACGTTCGCGTTCGTCTTGTTCCATTCCACCATGAAAACTTTCACGCGCAATTCCTTTTTCATGCAACAAATTACTAATACGGTCGACAGCATCACGGTGATTACAGAAAATCAACATGCGTTTGCTTCCAATTTTGCAAATCAAATTAAATAAAGTATCCAATTTTTCTTCTGAAATGGTGTTAACCACTTTCATATGTAAATCAGGCTTTACCTCGATTTGTTTTAGATAGCTCACAATTTTTTCGTCATTCAATCCAACAAATTCTGGAATATTTTCCATTTCTGTAGCAGAAGTCAAAATACGTTGTTTCAAACCAGAAAGTTGCTCTACAATAAAGCTCATATCTTCTTGAAAACCTAATTCTAACGCTTTATCAAACTCGTCTAAAATTAAAGTTTGAACAGTCGAAGGATCAAAGTTTTCATTACGCAAATGATACGCAATACGTCCTGGAGTCCCAATTAATACAGCTGGAGCTTCTAACAAAGTATTTTGCTCAACTTTTGTATTGTGACCTCCATAACAACACGTTACTTTATAATCAGACTTCATCGATTTGAAAACTGTTTCGATTTGTAAAGCTAACTCACGCGCAGGAACTAAAATTAAGGTTTGAACACCTTTTACATCTGGATTTAAATCTCTTAAAGTCGGAAATAAAAACGCCAATGTTTTACCAGATCCTGTTGGTGATAATAAAATTAAATCTCGTTGATTTTCGGACATTTTGAATGCTGAACGTTGCATTGCATTCATATCTTTGATGCCCAAATTTTTATAAAGTAAATCGATTTGCATGCTGCAAAAATAGTCTATTCTTTCGAATTAATCATTTTTTGAAGCTGTAGAAATCTTATAATCTTCCATAAATTCATCAAAAAGATTCATGATTTCGAAGTGATTTTTATCTAATGTATTTCCATCAAACGAAACAACAGCGCCATAGATTTTATTCCAAAATCTCATACGTGCTTGTAAGAATTTCTGCGTTTCGTTATGGATAAAATCGTCTGCATCAATAATTTTTATATTAATGACACGTTGGCGAGGCAATTTCAGTTCTTCAATTTCCAAAATTTTTCCCCATTCAATATAATTCAAATGATCCGTAGGTTTGTAAACGATTCCTTTTTTATCAATCAATAAAATCAATTGTTTTTTCATCAATTTTTTGATTGAAACGATGATGAATAGTAAACTTGGAACAAATAAAACTCCGCTTAAAATTTTTGCAGTTTGCGGAGAATTAACTTGATTGGCGTTTAGAAATAAATAAATTGAACAAGCAAAAAATAAAAGACTACCGAATAATAATCCCCAATTGCTTGTTTGTTTTGCATAAACTTTAACTGAATTCAACTGATTTTGTTTTTACAAAAATATAGATTTTAATCTTAATTAAAGGTTATAAAAAAGAGTCTCAAAAAACTGAGACTCTTATTAATTATCCAAAAATTTCTTGGTATTGTTTCTTGTATTTTTCTAAAATAATTTTACGTTTAAATTTTAACGTTGGCGTTAATTCTCCACCTTCTACGGTCATTTCATTTGGAATAATTGCAATCTTTTTGATTTGCTCCCAATGTCCAAAATGATTATTCAGTTGATTGATTTCATCTTCTAATTTCTTTTTGACAACATCACTTTTCTGGAATTCATCATGAGAAAGATTTACAATTTCTGGAGTATTTGACTGCGCCCATTTTTTGAGATTTGTATAACTCGGAACTACAAAAGCACCAGGAAACTTCTCTCCTTCTCCAACAACCATCAATTGCTCGATGAATGGCGATTCTACCATTTTCATTTCTATTTGTTGCGGAACAATATATTTCCCTCCAGAAGTTTTGTACATCTCTTTTTTACGGTCAACAATTTTTAAGAATTTATTGTCAACCCATTCTCCAATATCCCCCGTATATAACCAACCATCTCTGATTTCTTCGGCAGTTTTTTCTGGTAAATTATGATAACCCATCATCACTATATCACCTTTTACTAAAATTTCGCCATCATCGGACAATTTTACTTCAACACCTTTCAACGGAGGTCCTACAGTGCCTATCTTTTTCCCTCGACGAAAACAATTCACCGCAATTACTGGCGAAGCTTCTGTCAATCCATAACCTTCATAAATTGGAATTTCAGCGGCTAAAAAAACGCGAACAATTCGTTGTTGAATCGCTGCACTTCCCGTTACAATGGCTTTTAATTCGCCTCCAAGTCCTTCGTACCATTTGTGTAAAACTAATTTTCGAGCAATTGTTAATTTCAAATTATAACTTGCAGAACGCTGATCATCTTCTAACACAAACTCATCGCCAACTTTTACAGCCCAATCAAAAATAGATTTCTTAAAACCTGATAATTGAGCTCCCGTTTGCATGATTTTTTCATAAACTTTTTCAATCACACGAGGAACAGCCGTAATCATATGCGGTTTGATTTCTTTTAAATTATCGCCAATCTTCTCCATCGATTGTGCAAAATATATAGAAATTCCCATGTAAACATACAAATACTGAATCGTTCGTTCATACGCATGACAAGCAGGAAGAAAGGTCAAAGCACGATCATAAGGATCAAGTGGTGTTGAATATTCGCAAGCAATAACATCTGCAATAATATTTTTATGCGACAACATCACGCCTTTCGGATTTCCCGTTGTTCCTGATGTATAGATTAAAAAAGCTAAATCTTCGTGCTTTACATTTGCGGCACGTTTGTCTATTTCTTCTTGTTGAATTGTTTTTCCTTTTTCGATTAAAACATTCCAACTTTCTGTATTTCCAAATTCATCAATCGAGTACAGTTGCTCTAATGAAGGTAATTTTGTTTTGAGTTGATTGATTCGCGTATACAAATCGAGATTACTTGTAAAACACAATTTTATAGCCGAATCGCTAAAAATATATTCGTAATCGCTGTCAGAAATATTCGGATAAATCGCTACCACAACAGCTCCGATTTGTTGTATCGCATAATCTATCATATTCCATTCGACACGATTTTCTGAGATTAATCCCACTTTTTCACCTGGCTGAACTCCACAAGCGATCAATCCTTTTGAGATTGCATCAACATGTTCTAAAAAAGTTGTGGTTTTCATTGGTTTCCATTCTCCATTTTGTTTGGATACAAACATGGATAAATCAGGAAACTTTTCCAGCTGACGTTTTGGTAAATCAAAAATTCTGGTTGCTTCCATAGCGTACTTATAGTTTTGTAATTTTGAAAAGAATTCGTCGAAAATAACGTAAAATGATGAGTTTTTCAAAAATTTTATCTTCAACTTAAAAAGAATTATATTCGTCATAACTATTACAATTATGAAATATCTAATTTTACTTCTCTTATTATTTTACTCTTGCAGTTCTGATTTTAAAAAGTCTTATATAATTGGAGATATTAAACTATATGAATTACAATGTTCTGGACACTATTATTTGAGCACTGATAATTGTGATTGTAAATATTTACCAACTAATTATTTTATTCCAAAAGGAGAAAATGATTCATTTTTTGAATTATTCTTAAGAGAAAATAATGGTAAACTTCAAGTTAATTCACTTTATAATGAATTTGAAACTCATGGAAATATCAAAGAGAAAGTAGATTTTATTATATATACCGATAACGCTTCTTTTATGGATAGTATTGAAAAAGTAAATTATACTGTGATTCGTGGTTATACTAAAGAAAGAATGAATCCATAAAAAAATCCCTCAACTCATGATGAATTGAGGGATTTTTTTATTTATAAATTTCTTCGAATTCTTTCTGATATTTCTTTAGAATAACTTTACGTTTTAATTTCAAAGTTGGAGTTAATTCTTCACCTTCTATCGTAAATTCGTGCGCTAAAATTGCTGGTTTCTTAATCTGTTCCCAATTTCCAAAAAACTGATTTGCTTTACGAACTTCTTGATTAATTACTTTATGAACTTCTGTAGATGCTATGAATTCATCTCGAGAAAGATTACTAATTTCAGGTGCATTTTCTTTTGCCCATTCTTTCAGATTTGCATAATTCGGAACAATAAAAGCTGACGCAAATTTTTGCGCATCACCAACAACCATTGCTTGCTCAATAAAATTTGATTCGACAAGTTTTGTTTCAATTGGTTGAGGAACCACATATTTTCCTCCAGAAATTTTGAACATTTCCTTTTTACGATCAATAATTTTCAAGAAATGACCTTCTCCTTCCTCCCAAACTCCAATATCACCTGTGTGCAACCATCCATCAATAATGACCTCATCGGTCGCTTTTTGATTTTTATAATAGCCCATCATCACATTAGGGCCTTGAACCAAAATTTCACCATCTTCGGCTAATTTTACCTTAACATCTTTTATTGGTGAACCCACAGTCCCTATTCGAACACCTAATTTGTGAGGATTATTTACAGTGATTAAAGGCGAAGTTTCTGTCATTCCATATCCTTCAAAAAATGGTAATCCAGCCGCCATGAAAACACGCGCAATTTTACCTTGCAACGAAGTACTTCCCGAAATAATATATTTGAAATTTCCTCCTAACGCTTCATAAAATTTATTCAAAACTAATTTTCGAGCTAAAGCTAACTTCACATTATAAATCAAAGATCGTTTCTTCGCATCAGGCTCATATTGAGCAGCTATATCAATCGCCCAATCAAAAACTTTTCGCTTTTTTCCTGTTAAAGTACTACCTGTTTTCAGAATTTTCTCATAAACTTTTTCCATCACACGAGGAACAGCAGTCATGATATGAGGTTTTACTTCGTTGATATTATCACCAATTTTTTCAAAACCTTCGGCGAAATAAACCGTTACACCAATATATAAATAAGTATAAATTACAGTTCTTTCGTATGTATGACAAGGCGGTAAAAAAGTCAAACCTCTTGTTCCTTCTTCTAACACTACAATTTCTTTTGCCGCAATAAAATTCGAAACCAAATTATTATGAGATAACATTACACCTTTCGGTTTTCCTGTTGTACCAGACGTATAAATTAAAGTTGCTAAATCTGAATTTCGGACAATTGAACTAAGGTTATTTACATATTCGTCTGTAATATCTTTTCCAATTTCTTTTAATTCTGACCAATTTCGAGAATCTGGGAACTCATTAATAGCAAAAACGTATTCTAAACTATAAATTGTGCCAAACATTTTATTGATACGTTCATACAAATTTTTTGTACTTACAATACACAATTGTATTTCTGCATCATTGAAAATAAATTGATATTCAAAATCTGTAATATTTGGATAAATCGCTACTACAACAGCACCAATTTGCTGAATTGCAAAATCAATTACATGCCATTCATAGCGGCTTTCACATACAAGTCCTACTCGATCGCCAGGTTTAACTCCCAAAGCCAATAAACCTTTAGAGATTTCTCTTGTTTGCGCAATAAATTCGGATGGTTTTGTAAACTTCCATTCGCCATCTATTTTACTTGCAAACATATTATGATTGGGATAAAGTTCTTGTTGACGATAAGCTAAGTCAAAAATTCGTGTAGGATTATTCATTTTCTAAATACTAAACTTTATAAAAAAGAGTGCAAATTTGGTTCAAAATTTTCATAAATCAGTTTTATTTCACGAAAAAAGCAAGATTAATAAAAATCTTGCTTCATTATTTTTCTAAAAAATTGATGTTTTTATTGATAAATTCCGTCAATTTCTTTTTTATATTTTTCTGAAACGATTTTACGTTTCATCTTCAAAGTTGGTGTTAATTCTCCCGCTTCAATTGTAAATTCATAAGATAATAAATGAAATTTTTTAATTTTTTCCCAATTTCCAAAATTGATATTTAATTTGTTGATCTCATTTCCTATCAATTCATAAATTTTTGGATGTGTTAAAAACTCTTCACGAGGTAAATTAATCAATGAAGATTCATTTGTTTTTGCCCAATCAATACAGTTTTCATAAGAAGGAATAACCAAAGCAGCCGGGAATTTTCGTCCTTCTCCAACTACCATAATTTGTTCGATATAATTAGATTCGGAAAGAATTTTCTCAATTTGTTGTGGCACAACATATTTTCCTCCAGAAGTTTTGAACATTTCTTTTTTACGATCGATAATTTTTAAGAATTTATCATCAACCCATTCACCAATATCGCCCGTATACAACCAACCATCTTTCAAAACTTCAGCAGTCGCTACAGGATTTTTATAATATCCTTGCATGATATTTTTACCTTTTGCTAAGATTTCTCCATCTTCAGCTAATTTAATTTCGATATCAATCAGAGGAATTCCGACAGTTCCGATTTTCATTCCACGTTTGATACAATTTACAGATAAACAAGGTCCGGCTTCTGTTAAACCATAACCCTCGTAAATTGGAATTCCGGCTGCTAAATACAATTTTAATAAACGAGTTTGTAAAGTTGCACTTCCCGATGCAATTCCTTTGACATTACCGCCAAGCGCCGCTTTCCATTTCGAAAAAATTAATTTTCGAGCAATGTTTAATTGAAATTTATACCAAGCAGAAAGTTTTGATTCATCTAAATCATACTGTTCTCCTAACGAAATTGCCCAAAAGAATAAAGCTCTTTTAACTCCTGTTAATTGTTCTCCAGTCGCCATGATTTTATCGTAAACTTTTTCTAAAACACGTGGAACAGCCGAAAAAATATGTGGCTGAACTTCTTTCATGTCTTGCCCAATTGTATCCATTGATTGCGCAAAATAAATTGGCAAGCCCATTTTGATGTACACATATTGAAAGACGCGCTCATACGCATGACAAGCAGGTAAAAAGGACAACGCTTTATCATACGCTTTTACAGGAAAAGAATATTCGGAACTATTGACATCAGCCAATAAATTTTCGTGAGAAAGCATAACACCTTTCGGGTTTCCAGTTGTTCCAGAAGTATAAATAAGAGTTGCTAAATCCGTAGATTTTACATTGTCCATCTTCGTTTGTAAAATATCATCAGAAATAGAAATTCCTTTCGAAATTAACTCAATCCAATTTGGTATATGCGGGTAAGTATTAAATGTATAAACTTGTTCAAGATTTGGAATACGATCTTTGATTCCTAATAATCGTTGATACAACGCGTCATTGCTCACAAAACAAAGTTTAATTTCGGCATCATTTAGAATAAATTCGTAATCATTATCCGAAATATTCGGATATATTGCCACAACAACAGCTCCAATTTGCTGAATTGCAAAATCTACTAAATTCCATTCTAAACGATTTTCGCTGATTAACGCAATTTTATCATTTGGTTGAACACCATTTGCAATCAAACCTTTCGAAATATTATTTACTCGATTGATAAAATCTGTTGTCGAAATTCCCTTCCATTCTCCTTTTTCTTTGTAATTAAAAATCGAAATGTTAGGTGTATTTTTTTCTTGAAATCGAGGTAAATCGAATATTCTTTGTGGTTGTTTCATATTCTTGAAATAAGGATACAAATTTCTACTAATTCTTTCTACTTTAGAAATTATTTACTCATTCTTTTCTCAAAAAAATTAAGTTTATTATCAATAAAAATCATTTTATTTTTTTGCAATAATTATACTATACTCTCTTTCAACTTTTTCGCCAGCTTTGCTAATTACACTTTCTGAAAATGTTTTTCTATTTTCAATAGAAAATTTAGCTGATTTCAATAATTTAATCACTTCATCTTCTGTTGTAATCTTCCCTAAAAACC
>NZ_DLOC01000067.1:0-29321 GCF_002478465.1 Empedobacter sp. UBA7494 | reverse complement strand
AATTCAGGGGGATATCCAGTTTGGCCCTGTAATACTCGTGACACCAACAAGAGGTTGATAGATATAAGAAGTGATCATAGCTTGAGGTAATGCTGTTCGTAAACTAGCAAAAGAATCTTTCGTTAAAGTACCATTGTTGCTTGCTATTTCTAAATTTTGAATAAAACTACTAACCTCTGATAAAGAAGCTCCTTCTATTTTAGCGATAGGATATTGACCGCCATATCCCCAAATAATAGAAACAGGAATTCCATTTTCTAAAGTATATTGTGTAAGATTACCTTGAGTGTCATAACTGTTGTAAGTAATTTTACGATCGATAATAGTGTTAATATTTATACCATTTCCTTTCTTTTGATGAACAGCAGCTTTCTGAACAATTCCATTGAATAAATTATATTGATTATGAACTTCAGAAATATATACATCATCAACACTTTGTTTAACAATCACTGGTTCTGCAATGCGGTTAGCATCCGTCAATTCTTTCATATAATCTTCTTGTCCAACTAAATCTGGAGGATATTGGTACTCTGTGGTTAGTGTTTCGCCTTTGCTGTTTTGGATTATTTGTTTTGTTAACTGTGAATGATTTGTACTATTGTAGTTGTAATTGTTTTTTGTAGAGATAGAGGTTCCATTATCAACATAATCTGTTATTTCTTCACCTACATTATTATACCAATATGTATGAATTTTATATTCAGAAACAGATAAAGGTTTGAATTTAGTATCTAAATCCGAGTTCAATACATTAAATACTGTTCCACCTCTATGCACTGTGTAATTGTTGTATGTATTATATATTTTAAAATCATAATTATTTTTAATTTTTTTCACTATCTGAAAAGAGTTACCATCTTTAATTTTTCCTAAATATGTAGAGGAAATAGATCCTATATTCCATCCATTATTATCTATATTATTTGAAAGTCTATGTTTTCCTAACACCAATTTTGCCATAATATTCTGATTAGGAATAAAAGTCTTTGCTATAAAGTTTTTCTCGTCTGAACCATTGGAATAATGAAGTTTTGTTATATTCTTATATAGGATTTCAGAATTATTATATGGAGTAAGATTATATATAGAATTCGAACTGATTTTATAGAAATTAACTCGATCAAATGAATTAAAGGCTGGAGGCATTGGCGGATTCCAACATCCGCCAGATGGAGGGGTATATTGCTCAAAATATTCACTTATGAAACCACCTCCTGAATTATCTATTTTAAAATCTTCCATATCTACTAAGTAAGATGGAGAATCATTATAAACTAATTTTAAATTTTCTTCCTCGAAAGATTTATAAGAAAATTCGTAGACATTATTTTTTAAATTATCATTTTTAATAATTTTTTTTACTCTAATACCATAATATGGTTTATCTACCTCTACTATCTTAAACTCTGTAGTATATTTTAAATCATAATAAAAAACAGTATTTGTTCCTATCATTTCATAATCTATTCTATATACATGTCCTTTTTTTATTTCAACACTACTTGAATAATTATCATTAGCAAAAACAGAACGTCCATTTGTTATATATACTTCATTTGTGACATCATAAAATTTAAAGTTAACAGCATTCTCTCCATATTCTTCATTATAGGCGCTAATCTTGAAATCTATTGTTTCATCGTATAAAGCCTTAAATTCAGGGGTTTCTCCAAAATGTTCAATCCAAGGACTAATAATTTTTCCAGAATATTCATTTTTTGTACGAATTTCATCTTTAGCTTTTATAAGGTTAGATTCATATTCTATTAAATCATAACCTTTTGTAGGAAAAATAATTTTATTTAACATTCCAGATTGAGAAACAGTAGGTTCAACACTTCGATCACCTCGAGGGATTTGATTATAGAAGCTAGCAAATATTGAATAAGGTAATGAAGCTTTATTTATATATTCTTTAGGAATTAAAGAACTATTATTTTTATTATTTGCATAGCCTAATAAATCTTGAGAATTACTAAATCGAGGAGGGAGACTATTTGGATTGAGGTAACCAAAACTATATTTTTTTTGATTAGTGAATGTAATTTCTTTTAAAAAGTATCTTATATCTAATCCTTTTTGTAAACTACTGATTATATTTACATTATTAAGAAGGTTAGAAGAAATCTTATCATATGAAAAATGAATGTTTTCAATTTCTTTGTTGAACTTATTTTTTAAAATAATCTGAGATAAAAGTTTGTCTTGATATATATCTTCCCTGTCTATGTAATTAAAAAATAATTGATAATTAGGTGACATAATCTCTGAAATTAATTTAGTTTTAATTTCATATGCTCTTGTGCAATATGTTGGTTCTACTGTAGTATATGTTTGTGATTGAGACGCTCCACAAGGATAAATATCATCATTATAAAATCTATCTTTAAATATAATTGTTTCATTGAAATCTCTAACTTCATAAGGTTCAATATTGATATACTTAAAATTATATTCATCGTTATTAAAGGTTTTTATTTTATTTACAAACCACTTTACTGGTACGAAACCAAAACCTCTACCCGAAAAGCGATCACAGTAACTCTCACTATCTAGATTAACTGTTTCAACATTAGATTCATTATCAAAAAAATAAGTATTTCCTTTTGTATCGACTATTTTAAACAACAATGGATAATCTTTAATAATTGTGATATTTATATCGCTTTTATCAATTAACTCAACTTTCCCATTAACAAGTAAAAAACTTCCTGAATTACCAAATAAATTATATGAAAATAGATCATATTCAGCATCAGCTCCAGCATAATCTTTATTAGATAATGTCCTTTCATAATTATCTATTAGTTGATAATTTTGTTCTGTAATATTTCCGTCAAAGTTTGATATACGAGAAGATATTAATTCATCGGGTTTTGCATTAATTACACGATAAATAATTGCATCAAAATTATTATTCCAATTGATTCCATTTCTCCCTCCTGAATCATTAACTTTTATACCTCTAGTCTGGTAACTCAAAGTTGGATTGTAAAATAAATCTTGTTCAAACAATTTTAATTTATATGTATATTCTCCTTTATAATTTAGGTCGTCAACTTCTGTAAAATTATCAAACCTAAAATTGTCAATTTTAGGTGAAAATGAATAATTTACATCATTCTTTTTTAATTGAGATTTTACAAATAAAAAATTAAAAAAGAAAAGAATAATAAAAAAAAATTTAAAGTTCATTTCAGTATAAAGTTTATTTTTTAATAATTTTAATAGATTCAGTTTGGTTGTCAGTGTTAATTTTTAGAATGTAAATTCCTCCTGAATAACTTTCTAAAGAAATAGGTGTAGAACGGTATTTCACTTCTTTAGTTTGCAAATGTTGTCCTGTTAAATTATAGACCTCAATCGTCGCTTTTACAAACTCTTTGTTGATTAAAACATTCACAATATCACGCGTAGGATTTGGATAGGCTTCGATATAGGTACGTTTTTCTGTAGAAGATTTATCACCTAATTTCACCAAATAAAAATCAGATTGTCCATTACTCCCTTTTCCTTGTTGTGTTGAATTTCCAAATAGAATAACCGAACCATCACGCGTTGTAACTATTTTTTCAAGGTAATTAAAGCCTTTTTCTCCAAATTGTTTTTCCCAAATTTCTAAACCATTTTGATCAAAAGTTTTAGCTATATAATAACTTTCTATAGAATGATTGTTAGATTTTAACTGTTCTAACGTAGAGATTTTATTTGCTGTAAAAAATAATTTATTGTCAACCAATTTTATTTCTGTTATAGCCAAATCACTTTCTATTTCTAATGCGGTTGTTTTTTGTATTTGAAAATTAAAATCGGTTTGAATAACCTTTGGTTTTAACTCATTTTCAACATTTTCTAAAATAGAAAACAAATAACCATTCTCATTTTCTTGAAAAGAAATCAATTGATTGTCTGAATTCAAATTTAAATTCTGTTCAGAGATTATTTCTCCTTTTTGATTAATCTGAACAATCCAAGTTCCTTTAGATATTTGATCAATCGTTTTATTTCCACTTACAGGAGAATTCGAATTACCAATTAAAACAAAACCATCTTTCGTTTCTATAACCGATTTGATTTGATCATCAAAAGAACCTCCAAATGTTTTTTCCCATAGGGTTTCTCCTTTTTCATTTAGCTTGATGATGAAATAATCATTTCCTCCAAAATTTTCGCTCTTTTTATAGGAAGAAGGCGTTGAATTAGAATTAGCAGCAATTAAATATCCTTTATCTTTTGTTCGAATAATATCTACAGGAATATCATTCCCATTTCCGCCAAACGAATTTTGCCACTGTATTTTTCCTTGTGCATCTATTTTTATAACCCAAATATCTTCGTTTCCTTGGTTTTCACTCACTTTATCGCCAGATTTAGTAGATGTAGAAGCTCCTGCTAAAACATAGCCACCATCAGAAGTGGATTGGGCTGCATATAAAAAATCTGAACCATTCCCGCCAAAAGAGTTTTGCCATTCTTGTTTACCATTTTCATCCATTTTCCAGATAAAATAATCTAAACTTCCTTGATTTTTCTTTTGGATATCTCCTGTTGCATTAGATGCTGAACTACCTAAAATCAAGAAACCATAATCGGGTGTAGAAATCGCATTGTATAAATATTCTGCTTGTTCTCCTCCTATAGACTTTTCCCACAATAGAACTCGTTGTGCTGAGAGTATATACATAGAAAATAAGGAGAAAACAGAAAGTAGAGTTTTCTTCATATTTTTTGAAATTTTATTTATTTCAAAACTATATTAAGTAGATCACGAATTGATTAAATAATTGTTAATTTGTTAAAGTTTTATTAAATTTAATAATCTATTAACATTATACTCAGTCAAAATCTAATAATCTTAAAGTTCAAAAAACTTATATAAATAAATTACGGTTTTACGTAAAATAAAAATCCAAAAAATAATTTTACTACTATAGTAATTACGTTTAAAAGAATTGCACGCCAAAAAACATTAAAATAAAAAAGGAGCTAATTAATAGCTCCTTTTTTATTTTTGATATATCTTAAAATTTAGTACGCTTTTGCATATAAAACTCTGTATTTTGCTGGTTTTCCAGAGAAAACATCTACTCCTTCAGTAGGCGTTTCAAAAGCTTGAGGAATACAACGAATTGTTGCTTTCGTCTCATTTTTTATAGCTTCTTCTGTTTCTTCTGTTCCGTCCCATAAAGCTGAAACAAAGCCACCTTTATTTTCGATAATATCTTTGAATTCTTCAAAAGTTGTTGCTTCTGTTGTGTGAGCATCTCTAAAATCTGACGCTTTTTGGAATAAATTAGTTTGAATATCTGCTAACAATTTTTCCACCTCAGTTGACACATCATCCAATGCAATAAATTGCTTTTCTAATGTATCACGACGAGCAACCTCAACATGACCTTTTTCTAAATCTTTTGGTCCAATTGCAATACGAACTGGAACACCTTTCAATTCGTATTCAGCAAATTTCCAACCTGGTTTAGTTTTATCATCATCATCAAATTTGATCGAAATTCCTTTCGCTTTCAATTCAGACGAAAATTTATCCACCACTTGACGAATTTCTTCTAATTGTTCTTCTGTTTTATAAATTGGAACAACTACAACTTGAATTGGTGCTAATTTTGGAGGTAAAACTAATCCTAAATCGTCAGAATGCGTCATAATTAATGCACCCATCAAACGAGTAGAAACTCCCCAAGAAGTTGCCCAAACATATTCTTGTTTTCCTTCTTTGCTTGCGAATTTAACATCAAAAGCTTTTGCAAAGTTTTGCCCTAAAAAGTGAGAAGTTCCCGCTTGTAAAGCTTTACCATCTTGCATCAACGCTTCGATTGTATAGGTATCATCAGCACCTGCAAAACGCTCAGAATCTGACTTTCTTCCCTTTACAACTGGAATTGCCATAAAATTCTCTACAACATCCGCATATACTTCTTGCATTTGTTGCGCTTCCGCAATTGCTTCTTCTTTTGTTTCGTGAGCTGTATGCCCTTCTTGCCATAAAAACTCGGCAGTTCTCAAAAACAAACGCGTACGCATTTCCCAACGAACAACATTTGCCCATTGATTAATCAGAATTGGTAAATCGCGGTACGACTGAATCCAACCTTTGTATGTACTCCAAATAATTGCTTCTGAAGTTGGACGAACAATTAATTCTTCTTCTAATTTTGCTTCTGGATCTACAATTAATTTTCCTTTATTATCAGGATCATTTTTCAATCGATAATGCGTTACAACCGCACACTCTTTCGCAAAACCTTCTGCATTTTTTTCTTCGGCTTCGAATAAACTTTTAGGAACAAATAAGGGGAAATAAGCATTTTGATGACCTGTTTCTTTAAATCTTTTGTCTAATTCTGCTTGTAGTTTTTCCCAAATAGCATAGCCATATGGTTTGATCACCATACACCCTCTAACCTTCGAATTCTCAGCTAAATTTGCTTTTACAACAAGCTCATTGTACCACTTAGAATAATCCTCAGCACGAGTTGTTAATTTTGCCATAATCTTTTATATTTGTTGATAAGTTTCGTATCTTTACTTGGCATTAAAATTGCCTATAAATTTATGCAAATTTAATTATTACAAACGATGTAAATTTATAATTATGAACAAAGTTTATAAAATTTCTAATAAAATTTCTGCAACTACATTAATTCTTGTGGCTGCATTAGGAATTTCATCTTGTTCGACTTATCAACCAAGTGGTTACGAAAGCGACGGAGTTTATTATAATCCGAAAACAGATAAAACCTATCAACAAGCTCAACTACAACATGGTAACGAGCAAGGAGAACAAGAAAATAAAGGGGAAATAAAAATTGGTAGTCCATACTTCGATGCAGAAGGAAATGGTGCTGAACAATTTTATTACCAAGATGATGTTGATAGCACAAATGATAATACTCAATCTAAATCAGCAACCAAAGTTAAAATTAACGGATATGGTTTAGGTGGTTACAATTATTTTGGAAACAACGACTATACATTAACTTATAACGGATCGAGTAATTATGACTGGGGACGTAATGATGGTGTAGAAATTAATATCTGGAACAACTATCCTTGGTACAGCTACGGATGGGGAGGTTTCTATAATCCATATCGTTGGGGATATTACAATCCTTGGTATGGTGGATGGTACGGAAACGGATTTGGTATTTCATTCGGATGGGGATGGAACGATCCATGGTATAATGGATATTATGGTTGGGGTTGGAACAGACCTTACTATGGTGGATATTATGGAGGTTACTACGGATGGAATAACGGTTGGGGTTACGGATATCCTGGTTATTATGGATATGGATACAATCGTCCAAGAGGAATTTATTCTCAACCAGGTTACAGAAATGGTGGTCGTTTAAATAACACCATTAATTCTACTCGTCCTGTTGGAAGCTTAAATGGTAGAAACAACCAAATCTCTACAGGTTTAAGACCAACTCGTGATAATACAATTAACAATACAACACGTCCAACTCGCGAGGTAAGACCAGGTACAGACCAAAGTCAAATTAACGGAACTCGTCCTACAAGAGAGGTTAGACCTTCTGTTAATCAAGGACAAATGAATAATACACGTCCAACTCGTGAAGTAAGACCAAGTGTAGACCAAAGCCAAATTAACGGAACTCGTCCTACAAGAGAAGTTAGACCTTCTGTTGATCAAGGGCAAATGAATAACACGCGTCCAACTCGTGAAGTAAGACCGGCACAAACACAACAGCCTACTTACAACACAAGACCGACTCGCGAAGCTCAACAATACCAACAACCAACGAGAAGCTATGAAAGAACAAATAGCATGAACAATTCTCGCCCATCATATTCTACACCTTCTCCAAGTAGAGGTAGTAGTATGAGTAGCGGAAGCATGGGAGGTGGTTCTCGAGGAAGTAGCACAGGAGGAGGCTCTCGTGGTGGAAGAAGATAACTAGATTTAGATCATATATAAATGAAAAAAATATTATTAAGCCTTTGTACCTTAGCTGGTACATTGGCTTTTGCACAACAGAACAAAGGATACGAAACTCAGTATTCTACAAATGCTATAAATTTATATTCGCAAGATATTAACAGCGGAAATGCTAAATATATTGGTGTTGGTGGAGCTGTTGGTGCATTAGGAAGTGACATTACTTCTGTCGAGCAAAACCCTGCTGGATTAGGAGTAGCAATTAACTCTGATGTCCAAGTAACAGCTGGTGTTTCTACTTTTAGCAACAAAACTAATTTCGGAACAAATATCAAAGAATCTGAAAGCAATTTTGATTTCCAACAATTTGGAGGAACATTTGTTTTTGCAAATGAAGCTTCAAAATGGAATCGTTTTACAGTTGGTGTCGCTTATCTTAATCAGCGTTTAGACAATTATTCATCAATTGGAACAAATGAAGGAATTAGTTTTGAGAATTTAAATACAGGTGACACTTGGACATTCAATGGTTACATTAAAGATATTGATGGATATAAATCTAAATTCTCTGTTAATTTAGGTACAAGTTATGATGACAAAGTTTATTTGGGATTTGGATTAAACTTCCATGAAACAAACTATTCGGGATACGAACAATATGCAGAGCGTTATGACAAAAATAATGATACATATGTTTACAATGCTAATGGAGCTCCTTATAATGAAATTGGACAAGGATTCTCTTTCTCTTTAGGAGCAATTTACAAAGTGAATCACAATGTACGTTTAGGTGCAGCTTATCATTCTCCTGTTTGGTACAATATCTCGGAAGATGTTTATAACGATAATAATACTCATAATGAATCAACTGGTACTGTTGCTTCATACTATATGTATTCTTCTGATTATGATATGACTCGTGGTGGACGTCTTGTAGGAAGTTTAGGTTTTGTTGTTGGTAAAAATTTATCTCTGGGTGCTGATTATACCTACCACATGAACAATGATACAAAATTAAAACCATCACAATATTTTAGTGGAGATAATAATTTCATCAATGATTTTGTAAAAAATTCAAGTGAAGTTAGAGTTGGTGCGGAATACCGTGTAGATCGTTTCAAAGTAAGAGCTGGTTATAATTATATAACTTCTCCTTACAAAGATTTTACAATGGATATTGCAAACGAAAATAATGTTGTAACAAACGCTGCTGTTTTATCGAAAGCATTTCAAGGAGATATTAATCGTGCAAGTTTTGGTTTAGGATATGATTTTGGAGGATTCTATATAGATGCAGCTTATCAATATCAAACTCAAAAATATCAACAATTGATTGGTGGAACAGATTATATTAATACTAATAATGAATTTGTTTCTTTACCTAACACTTACGCTCCAAAAGTTAAATTAAACAACAATTTATTCTTATTGACATTAGGTTGGCAATTCTAATAAAAAAAATAGATATAAAAAAAATCGGATGAAATTCATCCGATTTTTTTGTAGTACTAAATATTAACTTATCATAGTTTTAAACAAAAACTATTAGTTTATTCTTTTGATAGAAGACATTCCAGAAGTGCTCACTTTCGTTTTCAAACCATTTTCGTCTACATAACGAACAGAACTCGCTCCAGAACTATCAGCAGTCAAACTATTCACAGCCCAAACTGTTGTAGAACTTGCTCCTGAACAATCAACAACTACATTCGCAGCTTTCAATTCTTTTCCAATAAACGAAGAAGCTCCTGAAACTGAAATGTTTAAATCCTGTACATTTCCAGAAATTTTCATACTTGATGCACCAGAATTATCAACCGAAATAGAATTCGAAACCACATCTAATTTTAAATTACTAGCTCCTGATAAATCAACAGCCATTTTTTCTACTTTCTGCGTTGGCAAAACGGTAACACTCGTTGCACCTGATAGATCAAACGAACGTAATTTTTGATGAGGGAATTTAATTTTAATAGAAGAATTTTTCAAGTTTACGGTTCCATTAATTTTCATAACCAAAACACCATTTTTCACTTCAGTCGTGATTCTATTCATAATATTATCTGGCGCTTCAACAGAAATTTCACCATTATAATTACCATCAGAAACAGTAACACTTATTGCACTGCTTACATCAATTCCTTCAAAAGAAGATATCTTACGCATTTCTGTAATTGTATTACTACTTGCCTCTACTCGGTCTAAATAATTAGAAACTGGCGATTTAGAATTTAAATCTACCGAACAGCTCGCAAATCCTAACGAACTGAATATTAAAATTGGAAGAAAAATGTATTTCATATTGATGTCTTTTATTATTAAGACGTATTAACTTCTAAAAAGTTACAAAAAATATTCACTTTATTCAAATTTCTAAATCAATCCGTCATAAATATTTAGTAATTTCGCTAACTATGAAAATCATCAGTTACAATGTAAATGGAATTCGCGCTGCGATGACTAAAGGTTTGGTTGAATGGTCAGAAGCTGCACAACCAGATGTTTTTTGTATTCAAGAAACAAAAGCAATGCAAGAACAAGTGGACACAAAACCGTTTGAGGAATTGGGTTATCACATTTATTGGCATGCAGCGGAGAAAAAAGGATACAGTGGAGTTGCTATTTTCTCGAAAATAAAACCTAATCATGTACAAATAGGAACTGGAATAGATTATATTGACAAAGAAGGTCGCGTTTTGAGACTTGATTTTGACAATGTTTCGGTAATTAGTTTGTATTTGCCAAGTGGAACAAATATTGATCGATTAGATTTTAAATTACAATTTTGTGAAGATTTTAAAGATTACATCAAAGAACTTAAAATCTCTCATCCAAACATTGTAATTTGTGGCGATTATAACATTTGTCACGAAGCAATCGATATTCACGATCCTGTTCGTAATGCGAAAGTTTCTGGTTTTTTACCTGTCGAAAGAGAGTGGATGACTGCTTTTCTTGATGAATGTAATATGATTGATTCTTTTCGTTATTTTGTAAAAGAACCTCATCATTACTCATGGTGGTCTTATCGTGCAAATGCGCGCAACAATAACAAAGGTTGGAGAATCGATTACAATATGGTGAGTAATACATTAGAAAAAAATATGACGCGTGCCACGATTTTACCAGATGCAAAGCACTCAGATCATTGTCCTGTTTTATTAGAATTAGACGTTTAAGATTATATAAATGAAAAAAATTGTACTTTGTTGTTTAACACTTTTTGCAATTGCAAGTTGCGTTCCTCAGAAACAACACCAAGAATTGGAAGCTAATTATTACAGAGCTTTAGACGATCAATCAAATACATCTAAAGATTTGACATTAGCTAATTTGAAAATCGAAACTCTTGAAAAAGATTTAGCAAAAGCTAAAAGCGAATTATACATCAAAGATACAGCTTTGACAAATGCGCAAGCTATGATTAGAATGGCTCAAAAAGAACATGATACTAATTTGCAAGAATTGTATTCTGCATTGAATAGTTCTGGAGAAAAATCAAAACTTTTCTATACTCAATTAAACGAAAAAGAAAAGCAAGTTGCAGAATTAACTCAAAAAGTAAAAGATTTAGATGCTAAGATTGATCAAAAAGATACAGAAATCTTCAATCTAAAAAGACAAATCTTAACACAAGAGATTAACCAAAAGGTTTCGGAAGCAACAGCTACGCCTCCTAAAACAACAACTCCAGCAAAACCAAAAACAACAACAAAAAAGTAAATATAAAAGTCTTATCATAATTGGTAAGACTTTTTTTATTCTTTAAATCGAAGTAACTTTGCAAGAACTAAAAAGTTTTAATGAAAGTTATTTGCGAAACAAAAAGTTTGGTCTTACGAGAGTTTTTTGAGATTGATGCATTCGAATTATTTCAATTAAATTCTGACAAAGAATTGATGAAAATCGTCAACGAAAAACCGTATAAATCTGAAGACGAAGCGAAGTTTTTTATCGAAAATATGGAGAAACATTACCAAGAATATGGTTTTGGTCTTTGGGGTGTTCACGAGAAAAAAAGCGGACGATTTGTTGGTTGGGGAGGTTTGCGCCAAACAAAATACGGCGCAGTTATCAACATTCGTCTGAAACGCAAATTTCAGAACAAAGGTTACGGAACAGAAGTTTTGAATGCAATTGTTGATTACGCAAAAAATGAATTGAAATTAGATAAAATTGCTGCAAAAGCAAATGTAAATCAACCCGAAACGTTGAAACTTTTACAAAAATCTAAACTTCAACAATCAGAAGAAAACGAATTAATTTATAAGTTATAATACAAAACACCTTTTACTTAACATAAACATTATTATAGAACAAGAAAAGACATCCTTATTAGAATGTTTTTTTAATTTATGTAATCATATAATCTTATCAAAGAATAGGTAATTATTACTATTATTATCATGTATAAAATATCCTTAACTATTTTTTTTTTGTTTATCATATAATCTTTTTTTTTCTAAGATTAATCAATATAAAATCAAATTGCTTGACTTCAAATCATTTTTATTATTGAATATACAAGGGGCTCTGATTAGAGTCTTTTTATATTGTATTTTAAATTAAGTATATTGGAAAATACCTCTATCAGGTTTAATTTCTTTTTCAAAATTTAACTTTAGTAAGTTTTATAAAAGCTCCTAATATTTTACCAGCTTTAAAAATCATAATTGCAGACAAAATAATTAATCCGATTTTAATATAATTATAATAAACACTTTTTAAAATTGAATTACTAATCATAATATTTATTGTATTTGTATAAAATTAGCTATTTCAATTGATTTAACATAATCATTATTATACACCTTTTTAAAACGCGTTAAGTCACTGATATTGTGTAAGTTCCGTTTTGGATAAATGATTTTAGGTTTGAAAAACCTCTGAAAGGCGCATTCTGCCGTTGAAACGGCATATCCAAATCGGACAAAATATAAATCCCTCGTAATTTTAGTTTTCGAGGGATTTTTTAATTATTATTTCTTTTTAGGTGGAAATTTTTGTAGCAATTTCGTTACACCTTTCTGAATATTTGCTGCACGAACTTCTGGCGAAGCTTTCAAGGGCATTTGAATTTTCAAGGTTCCTTCCCAAACTAATCTTCCTTCATCCTTCATTGAAATCGTATAATTTTGATTTAATTTTTGAGACATAATCGGAATTCCAACCGAAACACCACCTCCAAAACCATAGCCACCCGTTCCCATTCCAATTCCAACATTAGAATTTTGTTGTTTTGAAACATATTCTTCTGGCTTCACGTCTAACGTTAAATTTGCATCATTCGACTTCTGAAAACCTCTGTATAACATTCCTTTTTCAATCGAAGAATATAATCTAGCAGAATCTAAATCATTCAATCCTAAATTTCCTGTTTGCGTAAAAGAATACGTTCTATTTGTTTCAAAATCAAAATCTCGGTCATAATCTACCGCTACATTCTGCGTGCTACACGAAACCATTGTTAGGAAAATAGCACTTAATAAAAGTATTTTTTTCATAATAAATTTTCTTAATCAGTTTTCAATTTCGAATAGATGTCTACACTAAGAAATTGATTATCTTTTATTTCACAATCCCTCATAGAACCTTCAAAAATGAAGCCCATTTTTTCGATTGCTTTTTTACAAGTAATATTTCTCGAATCGACAAAACCTTCTATCCGATGCAAATTCAGCGAATTATACGCAAAATTACAAATAAGAGGAAATGCTTCTTTCATAAATCCTTTGTTCCAAAAATCAGGTAATAACCAAAAACCGATTTCAGCTTTTTTGTTCTTTTTATCTAAATTGTTCAAACCTCCAACTCCGTAAAAAGTAGAGTTATCAACAGAACAAATCGCCCAATAAATTCCAGTTTCGTTTTCTTCTAATCCTCTATACCAATCAATTTGCTCCTGAGTTTCTTCTAAAGTTTTATAACTTACACCATAATATTTTATCACTTCTGGATGCGATAAGCCTTTAAAAATATCATGAATATCTTCTTGAACAATTTGTCGAAGAAGCAATCGTTCAGAATTCATTTTTATTGATTTTTAATGTACGTTTCCACCACTTTTCTCAACGAATCAAAACCTATTTCATCTAAATTAATTTCGTTGATAGAAACCCACTTTACTTCTGCAATTTCATCTTTTTCAAGAACAATTTCTTCGTCAGGAAAATCAGCAATAAATGCTAAATCACACGTTTTATACGGAACTTCTTTATACTCGTATGTATTGGGTTGCGAAAGAAAATACTTGAAATTCTCTAAAGGAATTTTAATTCCTAATTCTTCTTCAATCTCTCGTTGACACGTTCTTTCTGCCGACTCATCTGGATCTGTAAATCCACCAGCTAAATCTAACATTCCCTTTTTTGGTTCTTTATTACGAACATTAAACAAGATTTTGTCATCTTTTTTAAGAATAACCGCCACCGCAGCAGCTACGTTTTGATAATAGACCAAATCGCAATTGTTGCATGTCATTTTTCTAAAGTCAAAGAGATCGATCGTATGTCCACAATTGGGGCAAAACTTGAATGATTTTATCATTTCTTTTCTATTTTAATGTAAAATCTGAAACAGATTCAGGATGATTAAACTATTTATTTCTCGGGTGAAATTTGATAATCGCATCTCGAATAAATTCTTGATCAACATGCGTATAAATTTCAGTCGTCGTAATACTTTCGTGTCCCAACATTAACTGAATTGCACGAAGATCTGCTCCATTTTTCAATAAATGAGTCGCAAAAGAATGACGAAATGTATGCGGACTAATTGTTTTTTTAACTCCAGCAATTATCGATAATTCTTTCACGATTGTAAAAATCATTACTCGTGTAAGGTTTTTACCTCGTCTATTTAAGAACAAAAAATCTTCAAATCCAACTTGTATAGGAAGATGAATACGAATACTTTCTTTGTACAAGTTAATATATTTTATCGTATAATCGCTAATCGGAACAAGTCTTTGTTTGTTTCCTTTCCCAATAACACGAATAAAACCATCATCAAAAAAAAGATCAGAAATTTTGAGATTTATCAATTCCGAAACACGCAAACCACAACCATAAAGGACTTCTATAATCGCACGATTGCGCTGTCCTTCTGGTTTTGATAAATCAATTACTTCAATCATTTTATCAATTTCTTTTTCAGAAAGTACATCAGGAAGTTTCATCCCAATTTTTGGAGTTTCGAGCAAAGAAGTTGGATTATCTTCTCTAAAATCTTCGAGTTGTAAGTACCCAAAAAAGCTTTTCAAGCCAGAAATAACACGCGCTTGCGAACGCACGCTATATTCACTCGATGCAAAATCGTGTACAAAATCCCTTAAATCATCTTGTGAATAATCTAAAGGTTGTTTATCAGAATAATTAATTAATTTTTGAATATCGCGTAGATAACCTTCAATTGTATTGGCAGAAACTCTTTTTTCTAATTTCAGATACATTTGATAGTCATACAAAGCATCTTTCCACAGCATTTACTTCGTTATTTTTTCAAGTTCAAAAATACGCTTTATCATTTCATCTTCGGGCATCCAAACTTGATAAAATGCACGAGAACCATATAAAGTTCCAGCAATTGTGGCTTTCATATAGTTATCAACAGTTGTTGAAAAGACAGGGTTAAACTCATTTGAAGGAATTCCTAAAACACCTAAAAACTCATTTCTATACATTCCAGCACTGAAATATTTCAAATAAATTGCTTCGTTATGAAACATGAAAAAATCGTGAATTGAATAAATTTTCTTGAATAAAAAGTCATTAAAATAATTTGCATCTTGATTATAATACAACCAGTTCGAAACCGAATTTGTATCTAATGCAACAAATTCATCAGGAATAATTCCACCACCGCCGTAGACTTTTTTACCTGAAGGCGCTGTAAACTCTAAGTCTTTATTGATTTTAATTGAGTCTTTACTATATAATTCACCCGATTTTAAACGTTTGTATAAATCGTCGCTGTATTTTGCCGTTTTTTTATCAAAAGGTTTTTGAATAGATCGTCCAGAAGGTGTGTAATAGTTTGCAACCGTTAAACGAACTTTAGTATCATCGCCTAAATTAATTTCACGTTGCACCAAACCTTTACCAAACGAACGACGACCAACGATAATTCCACGTCCGTAATCTTGCAAAGCTCCCGCAACAATCTCACTCGAGGAAGCAGAATTTTCGTCCATTAAAACATAAATTTTCCCTTGCTCGAAAAGACCTCTATTTGTAGCGTAAATATATTTTTTACGTTTTTGTTTGTCTTGTGTGTAAACTATCAATTCGTTTTTCGTCAAAAATTCATCTGCAATTTCTTCTGCAATATGCATGATTCCTCCAGGATTTCCGCGTAAATCGAACACCAAAGTTTTCATGCCTTGATCCAATAAATTTTGTAAACCTTCGTGAACTTCATTTGCAGAATTTTCAGAAAAACGAGTCAATTTAAGATAACCAATATCTTTCGTTAACATATGTTTTCCAGTAACCGTAGGAATTGGAACAATAGTACGATTTAGCGTAACAGAAACTGGTTTTCGATCGCGAATAACAGATAGTTTAACTTCCGATCCTTTCTTACCTTTCAATAAACCTTCTATTGTTTTATTATCTTTTGCAACCAAAGATTGATTATCTGCAGCAACTAATTGATCTCCAAACTCTAGTTTACCATAATTTTTCGTTCCAAGTAATGTACGTTCAACAACAATGGTGTCATTCATTATACGAAATTGAATACCAATTCCAACAAATTCACCTTTCAATTGTTCTTCTGCCTTTTGTACAGAAGCTTTGTCGATATATGTACTATGTGGATCTAGCTTGGCAACCATATAATGAATCGCATCATCAACCAAACTATCCGAATTAACATCGTTCACATATTCATTGTCAATCAAAGAAACTAATCGACGAATTTTTTGTTCGTTATCCGAATATTGCAAACCTACAATATCCTTGTTTTCATCGAACGCAAAGTCGTATTTTTTCCCAACCATAAAACCGATTAAGAAAATAATCATCACAACTAATACGATATTAATAACCTTGAAAAAACTTCTCATTAAAATGCTAACTGTATAATTCTTCTTCTGTAATTTGTCGAATTGTAATTCCTGATTTTTCTAAAAACTCTAACCCAGAAAGATCTTTGTATTGTTGAATGTAAACGATGCGCTTTATACCTGCTTGCAGAATAAGTTTGCTACAATCTGTACAAGGCGAAAGTGTAATATACAATGTCGCTCCTTCTGCAGATTGTGTAGACGTTGCACATTTTAGAATTGCATTGGCTTCGGCGTGCAAAACATGCCATTTTGTATTCCCTGCTTCGTCCTCGCATTTGTTCTCAAAACCACTTGGCGTACCATTGTAACCATCAGAAATAATCATTCGATTTTTAACAATAATTGCACCAACTTTTTTGCGTTCACAATAGGATAGATTCGCCCATTCAAAAGCCATTTTAAGATAAGCTTTATCGTAACGTAATTGTTTTTCAAAGTTTGTTTCCATTTCTAACTAAGCTTCTTCTTTGTTTTTTGTCCATAAAGGCGGAATAAAAAATGGTAATGGATTTCGGAAAAATGCTTTTAATGTATGTGAAATCATCGTAAAAATCTTATAAAAAGGAATATTATTAGATCGCATTGCCATTAATAATGATAAGATAAAACTAACTAAGAAGTTGCTCCAACCAACCATGAAAATTGCAATAAAACCTATAATCATTGGTCCAATATCAAAATGATAGCCCATTCCACCAATACCAATCGCGAAGTTTCCTGAAACGAAAGTAATATGTCGAATATCGAAAGGTTGACCTGTAAAATCCCCAATCAAAAAGGCACATCCCATCATAAAACCGAATGCAACATTACCGACAACTCCTCCCATATTTTTCTCAAACCAATTCGAAATTCTTCTTCTTCTACGTTCTGAAAATGATTTCTTCAAAATTGGATGATTATAAATACGTTCTGGAATATTATGAAAACGTTGATTATTAATTGTAATTCCCGAAATTAATCCTGAAAGGAATAAGAAGACTCCAGCAATTGCTCCGAAGTAAAAAATATGCCAATCCATTGTCACCACTTCTTCCCAATAATGATAAGCTTTAGAATATTTTAAAACTTCTAATCCTAAGATTTCGTTGAGTAAATAAAATATTCCTAATGAAACCACAAAACCCGCAACAACATTTCCTAAAAAAGCAATCATTTGGCTTCTTACTAATTGCGCAAATAAAGTTGTAAAATCTTTCACATTCAGTTCAGAACCAGAAGTTGGCACAAGCGAACGAGCTAAACGAGCCGCTGTCATAGAAGGCTGTTTTGTAGCAAGCGTCATATGTGTCAAATAAATCGTACAGAAACCAACAGCGTAATTAATACTAAAGAAAAAAGCTTTAAACAATGGCGATGTATCATGTATATTTCCAATTCCGGTTTTGATAAAACACAAAAAAGAAACAATAAAGCCACCTCCACAAGCTGTCCAAAACATCTTATTATACTCTTTGGCTGTCTGGGTAATATATTTTTCGCCCGTTTTACCATTATGATAAGTCACTAAGAAAGTGATTAAATAAACCGTAGAACCTAACTGATTACTCATAAAATTCTTTGGTGCATAAAATTCAACCCATTTCTTTGTTGCAAGACTATAGAAAGAAATTATTCCGTGTAATCTTAGTTCATTATAACTATTTAAAATTGTTTGCAAACGAACTAATTGTTGTTGCAAACGATTGATTTTTGATGCAACTTTCAATGAAATTCCTTTGTAATCTTTTTGTGTTAAAATATCGTTTAACAAATGTTTACATTTCGAAATACTTTCTTTAATTTCTAACATATCAAAGCCCGCTTGTGGATTTTCGATAATGTTACTAATCTGCATCGAAAGTTTAGAGAATGGATTATCAAGATAATTAACCTCGTTACTATAACGCATCATTTCTTTGTCCGAAAACCCACCAGTAATACGAACCGTCAAAATAGAAATTGCTTGTAAAAGCTGATTTTGAATATTATTAACGTTTCCTTTAAAATTATCTGGTTCGATATCTTGATACAATACTTCGAAAAATTTTCGCCAACGATCTCTTGGAATAATTCGGATTGCTGATAAGTTTTTCGAATTATAAAAAATCTCATTTACCACAGAAGTTAATTCATTATTATCTTCAATATCCGGTAAAAGAGAATCCATTATTTTCTTTCTAAAAATGGATAATAAATTATCTTCCAGATGAATTCCACTATCTACTAAATAGCTAACGAAATTGATTTTCCCGAATGTATTTTGAAGTTCTTCGCGAAAAATTAATCGATATGTAGGGTTATTTTGAAGTTTAGAAATTAGATCATCTATAAAAGAAATTGAATCTGGATAATCTTTTCTTGCTTTCTCTAATAATCTTAGAAAAAAGCTCTTCTCGTATTTTTTATTTTGATCAAATATAGAGTCTAAAGCCATATTTTAATTTCTTCATTCAGAGTACAAAAGTAAAAAACTTATACTACCTAAGCAGTATAAATCAAAAGAAATAAAAAAGTGATTCTTGATGAACCACTTTTTATATATTTAGAATTTAAAATTTTTCTTATCTATTGCTGGGTTGATTTTTATGTCATTAAATTTTATCACATATTCTCCTCCATCAACTGGTTTTCCTACCACTTTTGTGGCGAAAGATAATCCGTTATACGTCTTGAAATTAGAGTAATAAAGTGTTTCGTCTTTATTTTTTTCCATTACAATTTCGTACGAATTTTTATCAAAACAGTATATTGTAGAATTTGTATTTTTTGTTAATTCTATTTTGTAACAGCTATTATTTTGATCGTATTTATCTACACCTAAGTATTTTACTTTAAATCCTTTTTGTTTATATTTCAAAATATCCGAATCAAAAGAGTCTGGTTTATAATCTTTTACAGCTACATTTTTCTTAGCAACTTCGCTGTATGTCCATCCCATTCTACCATCATATCCTTCGTTCAAGATTTCTTTTCCATTCATCACAAACACTACTTTTTTGTTGTAAGGGCGTTGATGATAAACAATCATTGGATAAGAATCTCCAACATTTATAATGGCTTCTCCTTTTAGGATAATACTGTTCAAATTATTCCAAGCTGCTTCTCCTCCTGTTTTTTTAATATGAGTTTCTATTATTTTATCTGCATTTTGTGCAAATGTAGTCACAGAAAATAATGAAATCATAAGCGTGCTAAACGTCAATTTCGACATAAGAACTTTTTTAATTTTTAACAATCTGTCGAACAAGATATAAAAACTAATTTAAAGTTCTGTAAAGAAATATTGTCTTTTAGTCTTTTTTAACTTCTATATGAGCCCAATTTTCACCTCTTAAAATACGGTAAACCTGACCTTGAGAAATATTAAATTGTTTTGCTAGTGTAGAAATTTTTGTTTTTCTATTTGGATCAATTAATTTCTTTTTTAGACGAATAACTTGTGCTTCTGTCAACTTACTATTTGGAATACTGTCTAAACGAGAACGTCCTTTCATCATTCTAAATAAATCCTTGTTGTGTTCTTTCCATTCGTCTAAAGTAGCCCACTTTAAATTATCCATTGCGTTGTTTAATTTGTTATGATCCAAATGCACTACATATTCTTTATTGTCTTTATTTGGTAAAAACGTTTCGGCAACCATTTTATGTACATATTTAGCCGTACGTTTTCCGTCTGCTTTTGTTACCCAAATCGCACGATAACCGTTGTTAATCGCTCCTTCTAAGATTTTGTATTTATCTTGTCCTGTGTATAATTTTTTTACAAGACCATCTTTTGAAACTAAAAAGGATCTTTTTTCAATTAATCCTTCTGCTTCGTATTCTTTCCATGAATCACTCATAATCACTATTTTACTTATTTACTCCATTTTACAACAACATTCATACCGAAATATTTTTTTAAGTATTAATTAACTTAATTGGTTCATTTCCATGTCAAGTATAGCTAATTTTAGGGCAAATATAAATCATAAAAAGTTTAAAGATTATTTTTTAACAATAGTGGATAAGTACTTTTTTGCACGCTCTAAATCTTCTGGTGTATCAATTCCTACTCCTATCGATTCGGTTTCAATCACTTTAATCTTCATTCCATATTCCAAATAACGTAATTGTTCTAATTTTTCTGCACGCTCATTTTGACGCATTTCAAGTGTTGAAAACTTCAACAAAGCTTCTTTTCTAAACGCATAAATCCCTAAATGACGAAAATAATTTGGTGTAAAATTAGTTTCACGTGCAAATGGAATTGCTGAACGCGAAAAATAAAGTGCAAAATCGTTAATATCAGTGACCACTTTTACAAAATTAGGATTGTTAATATCTTCTTCTTTTCTAATTGATTCTTTTAATGTCGCCACATCTACAGTTTTTCCCAATTCTCCATCAAAAGAGGATAAAATATCTGCCAAAGCTTTTTCGTTCACAAATGGTTCATCTCCTTGCACATTCAAAATAATATCACATTCTATATCTTGTATAGCTTCAGCAATTCTATCACTTCCTGTTTCGTGTTCTTTGATACTCATGATTGCTTTTCCGTTGTGCGAAACAATTTCATCAAAAATTAAATCAGAATCTGTCACCACAAAAACATCGTCAAACAAATTAGTAGCGACAACATTTTCGTACGTCATTCTTATCACAGTTTTATCGCCCAATTGTTGCATCAATTTACCTGGAAAACGTGTTGCTGCATAACGAGCTGGAATTACGGCTATTTTTTTCACAATTTTTAATTTCAAATTTCTGTAAATTTAAAATAGATTCGGCTGAAATGCTTCTTTAATCAACAAAATAATTATAGTATCTTTGCTAAAATAAATTTTCTGTATGAAGATTGCTTTCAAAATTTTGTTATTTTTGATTTCATTAGGATTAATATATATCTTAATCAACGAGTTAAAAATTCAAGGATAAAGAAAAATTTATGTCAAAAACAACTCAACATTCGTTAGCGATTTTACTATCTCACGATATGCTTAGTTATATTACCAAAACAACCGACGGAGAAACGACTTCGTACTCGGATGTGTATGACTATTCGGTAGATTTTACAAATCTTAACAAAACGGAAATTGAGATTGAACATGAATTGCGTTCTAATTTGACTTTGCTACAAGAATATGATTATGTGCATATTTGTTTTTTGTCGACAACTGTAAATGTTGTTCCAAATCACTTTGCGCACAAACCTTTTGAGGAATTGTTATCACTTTCTAACTATAGTCCTATAAAATTAGCGATCGATTGTCCTTTGGAAAATGTAGATGCCTCAATTATCTACAATATTCATTATCCATTAAAAGATATTTTGCTTTCGTTACCGAATTTGCAAAATGCGCGTTTGTATCATTCGGGCAAATTCTTGGTTGATTATGGAATGATTAATACCAAGAACGATGAAATTTATATCAATTTAATGCATCAAAAATTAGAAGTTTGTGTGTTAAACAATGGAGAATTTATTTTTTATAATCTATTTGAAACAAAAACGAAAGAAGACTTTTTGTTTTACATTTTGTATACATTAAATCAATTAAATATTAGTCCAAATACCGTTTCGTTATATGCTTTTGGTGACATCATGAATTCGCCAGATTATTATGAAACTTTACAAAAATATGTGCGTCATATTTCGTTTAACGAAGCAGACAAACAACTTGGGCAATATTTTACATTATATAAATTATTCGAATGCGAATCATTTCAGGAACATTAAAAGGAAAAAGAATCACAGCACCAACCAACTTGCCGGTGCGCCCAACAACAGACTTCGCGAAAGAAGCTTTATTTAATATCTTAAACAACGAATGGTATTTCGACGAAATTACCGTTTTAGATTTATTCTCTGGAATTGGAAGTATTTCATTAGAATTTGCTTCACGTGGAGCAAAAAAAGTAACTTCGGTTGATAATTTCTACGGTTGTGTAAAATTTTTGGACGAAATAGCGAAACAATTAAAATTAGATGATGTTATTTCTACTGTAAAAAGTGATGTCATTAAATATTTGGATAAGCAACCAATCAAAAAATTTGATATTATTTTTGCTGATCCTCCTTACGATTTGGATGTAGAAACTTACAAAAAAATCCCAAATTTGGTTATCGATAATCAATGGTTAGAAGAAGGTGGAAATTTTGTTTTAGAACATCCTTCAAGCATTTCTTTTGAAGAGCATCCAAACTTTGTACAGCACAAAAAATACGGAAACGTACACTTCTCTTTTTTCGAGTAAATATCCATTTTCTTAAAATATTTAACAAAATCGACTGATAGGTGATATCTATCAGTCGATTTCTTTTTTTTATTTATACTAAGTCTAATTAAATTTGCAACATTAATTTTATTTAGAATAAATATATATAACATATGAAAAGGAATAAACTTTTACTAGCTACACTTACTATACTAAGTTTTTCTACTGCATTCGCACAAGAAACGACTAAGGAGAAGAAAGATTCTATCAATAATTTACAAGAAGTTGAGATTTTTGGGGACCGAAATAAAAAACAAAGAGGGTTAGAAGCTATTACCCGTTTTCCTGTTTCGCCAAATCAACAAATACAAACTATATCTACAATTTCAGAAAAACTAATTGAAGAGCAAGGAGCTCTAACCATTACAGACGCAGCTCGTAATGTTCCTGGTGTTACCTTATTCGGTTCTTACGGAGGAAATAGAGAGTCTATGTCAATTCGTGGATATAGAGGAACACCAGTCTTAAGAAATGGAGTTAGACAAGATTCAGATTTTAGAACTGCTGGTGCAATAGCTGATATGCAGGGAATAGAGTCTATACAGGTAATCAAAGGATCTGCTGCAATTACTCAAGGAGTTGGAAACAGTCTAGGTTCTGCTGGTGGAGTAATTAATTTAGCTACAAAAACGCCTCGTTTTATAAATGCTGGAAATATAGGTTTACGTGTAGGGTCTTGGAATCAAGTTCGTACAACTTTTGATGTTCAACGCGTAGTTGATAACGCTAAAAGCTTTGCATTTCGTCTAAATGGTGCATATCAACAAGGTGATAGTTATAGAGATGTTGTAAACAATAAAAGATTCTATATACAACCTTCTCTTGCTTGGAGACCTGATGATAAAACAGAAGTAATTGCAGAAATGGATTATTTAAATTTTGAAGGCGTTCCTGATGCAGGTACAGTAAATTTAAATAATGACTTCACGCAAGCATTAGCTAATATGGGACATCGCTTCTTAGGTTTTGATACTGACTTTGATAAAAGTGAAGCAACAACATACTCATTACGTGCTACACGTCAATTAACTGATAAGATTAGTGTACGTGCTGCATATTATGGTTCTATTAATGATAGAGATCAACAGAGCACTTCATTAGCTACAATAAAAGACAAGGCAGGAAATGTAGCCGATTACTCTTTAAGAACTAGATCATTAGGACATTCTACTAGAAATGATAGAAATACAACAATTCAAATTGATGTAATGGGAAAAGATTTTCAAGCTGGAATTCTGAAATGGAGTTGGCAAGCTGGTTATGATTATACAACCTATCGTGTAGATTCTCGTAGTGCACAAATCGATTCAGGAAAAAAAGATAAAGATGGTAACCCTATTATGACATCTACTATTCCTGTGGTAGAAGACCCTATTAATGTACTACAAAATATCAATAATAAATTACCTAATAATTTTGATTTTTCTCAATTAACAATCAATACATCAAGTCCTCTTGATAATGGTTATTACTACGGATTTATGACTCAACATCATCTTAATATTACAGATTACGTAAAAGTTGTTGGAGCTTTGAGATGGTCATATTCTGGTGTAAATTCAAAAGACATTTTAGATCCTATGATTGGATTAATGGTTTCTCCTATTAAAAATATTAATTTATTTGGATCATATACAACAACGTCATCTTTACGTTCTGCTTCAAATCCTTTACAGGGTGGAGGAACAGTTGGAACTTCTCGTACAAAACAATTTGAAACTGGTATTAAAACAGATTGGTTTAATGACAGACTTAGAGCAAATGTTACATACTTCGATATGGTTAACGAGAACTTAGCGTATGAAATTGTGAATGGAAATACACGAACTGGGTTATATCAACTAGCAGGAGATTTAAAACGTAAAGGAATAGAATTAGAAGTAACAGGGCGTCCTTTACCTAATGTTCAAGTAATGCTTGGTTACTCTTATTTAGACACACAATACCAAGGTTCTCCTTCTTATGTAGATGGTTCTCGTCCAATGAATGCTCCTCGTAATACAGCTAATGCATGGGTACAATATAAATTCCAGAAAACAAACACTTTTATTGATGGATTATCTATTTCAAGTGGTCTTTATTATGTTGGATCACGACCTGTTAATGATAGAAGCACAACAAAAGATGCACATGGAAATGTAATGAATGGACAAGCTCCTTTCTTAATGCCAGAATATACAACGCTTAATGCGCAAATTGGATATTCTACACGCAAATTCGATTTCCGTTTATTCTTCAATAATATTACAGACGAAATCGGATACAACTCATACTACAGAGGAGGTTACATCAACCAAATCGATCCATTTAACATGGCAGGACAAGTAGTATTTAAATTCTAATTTTCTCAGAGTTAAACATATTTTTAGCATTTATTTAATAGGAAAACGACAGTTTTATAAACTGTCGTTTTTACTTTGGATAGAATTGACTAACTTCCGTCAAAATTTTTCTTAAAACATGAAAACAAAAATTACTGCTTTATTGATATTCTTTTGTTCGATTTTTACATTTGCACAAACAGAAAATACGCTAAAATCTATTCCAGAATTTTCTTTCGTAAAAATGCAATCCGAAGGAATTTTCAGTTCAAAAGATATCAAAAAAGGAAAACAAACGTTAATCGTTTTATATTCGCCAACATGTATTCACTGCCAATTAGCCTTGAATCATTTTAGCAATAATTACGAAGAACATTTAAAAAATACTCAGATTATTTTAGTTTCTGAATACGAAGCAAAAGACGCTATCCCTTTCCTAAAAAAGCATGCAACTAATTTTGTAAACAATAAAAATGTAGAATTATTATATGATTCTAATTACGAATTTGGTCCAACATTTCAACCAACTTCTATTCCTACATTTTATTTATTCGACAAGGATCAAAATCTTGTTACAATCAAAAAAGGTTCTGTAGAAGCAAATCAAATTTTTAAATATTTGAAATAATTTAAAAATTAATCCATAAAAAAATCCACTCAATTGAGTGGATTTTTTTGTTATATCTAATCGATGATTATTTACCTTGTTGTGATTGAGCTTCGAATTGTTTTTGTAATTCTTTGATTTGCTCATCAGATAAACCTTGTCCTCCTTGCGCACCTGGTTGTCCTTGTGGAGCTGGTTGACCTTCTTTAAAGTCTACTAATTCTACTTCGAACTCTAATGCTTGGTTTGGTCCAATTTGTCCTCCAGGAGCTCCCATTTCACCGTAACCTAAGTTAGCAGGAATATAGAATTTGTATTTAGATCCTTTAGACATTAATTGTAAACCTTCTGACCATCCTGGAATAACTTGATTCAAAGGAAATTCTACACCTCCTTTAGCTTCAGGGTTTTTATCTGTACTGTCAAAAGTCTTACCAGTAGCTAAAATTTTACCAGTATATTTTACTTTAACAATACTATTGATGTTTGGTTTAGCACCTGTTCCTTCTTTTTCTACAACATAAACTAATCCAGAAGCAGTTGTTTTAGCACCAGAAGTTTTTTTCTTCTCGTCTACTAATTTTTTAGACTCGTCTGCATTTTTCTTCACCAAGTTTTGTTGGTGATTTTTTGCATACGTATCTAAAATTCCCATTCCCGCTTCTTGTGTAATCAACAATTTTTTGTGACGTACAACATCCATAATCCCTTGAACAATGATATCCTTGTCCATTTGATCTAATTGTTGTTGGTTAATAACCGTCTCAATTTGCTGACCAACTTGTTGACCAATCGCGTAAGATTCTCTACCTTCTTTACCTGCTTTTAAGTAATCGCGGATCCCTTTTTCTAATTGATCGTAGTTGATACTATCAGTTTCAACTAAACGTCCTCCAAGACCTTTGATTTGCTCACCAAGACCAGTTCCGAAAGCATAAGAAGCTTTTTGATCTTCGCTTTCTAATTTGTCTACAGATTTTCCTTTGTTACAAGACACTAACGACGCAACAACAAAAATCCCTAAAAGAACTTTTTTCATTATTTATAAAAATTTATTGCAAGTTTAATAAGAAACTTTCATTAATCATACAAATCTAAACCAAATTCTTCTTTTAATTTTAACAAAATCGGGTTTTTATCTGATAATTTCTCAAATTTTTCTTTGTTTGATAAGATATGATTCGTTGCTTCCTTCTCAGAAAACTTAATTTGAATACTAAAATAGTGATTCTTAAGGAATGCTCTCAAACTATTTCTGATTCGATCGCGATATTCCTCAAACTCTTGTTCTGATGAATGAGAAGTAAACTCGAAAATAATTTCATCACCTTCCAAACCAAGTTCAGTTGTCATCAAAGCGTTATAAGATGGAATATTATGTTCGATTTTTAATCGATCCAAAAATCTTTTCCAGCCTTCTTTTACTTGATCCAATGTAAACTTTTCTCGAGGTAAATCATTTCGTAAAATCTCTTCTTGATGTTCTTCAACTTTTGCCCCAGGCAAAGCCATCTTAAGACTAAACGACGAATTACCATTTGTTCTAATTGGTTTTGAAGCACGCGTATATTCTTTGACTTCTTCTGAAATCGAAGTTTTAGTATGTTGTGTATTTACCTGCTGTAGAGTTTGTCCATTATGTGGAATAGAATTATTTTGCTGAATTTGAGGAACTTCAATTTTAGAAGTTTGTTGTTCAGAAAAATAAAACGTTGGCGGAACTATCCTATACTTTTTTTTTTAAGCCCGTTTTCTTCTGCCGTTAACGAAGCCAATTGCATCAATGCAATTTCAACTGTTAAACGTGGATTTTTACTCGATTTGTAGTTTAAATCTGCCTCATTACAAATTTCAATTGCTCCAAATAAAAACGTTGCTGAACATTTTTGCGCATGCTCCAAATATTTTGCTTTTATACGCTCTCCTACTTCCAATAAACTTACTGTATTAGCTGTTTTCGCCATCAATAAATCTCGGAAATGAGCGCCCAAACCACAAATAAATAAATGTGCATCAAAACCTTTGTTCAAAATATCATTCAATTGCAACATCGCTTGCGGAATATCATTTTCCAAACACGCGTCTGTCATCTTGAAATAGTAATCGTAATCTAATACATTCAAGTTTTCTGCAACTGAAGAATAGGTCAAATTTTTATTGGTAAAAGTTGACATTCTATCAAAGATTGACAATGAATCGCGTAACGCACCATCTGCTTTTTGAGCAATCAAATGCAATGCATCATCTTCAAAAGTTACCTGTTCTTTTTCAGCAACATTTTTCAAATGTCCTTTGATATCTTCAACTCCAATTCGTTTGAAATCATAAATCTGACAACGAGAAAGAATCGTAGGAATAATTTTATGTTTTTCTGTAGTTGCCAAAATAAAAATAGCATGCGCTGGTGGCTCTTCTAACGTTTTCAGAAACGCATTGAAAGCAGCTGTTGACAACATATGAACCTCATCAATGATGTAGACACGATATTTCCCAATTTGAGGAACAATACGCACTTGATCGATTAAATTTCTGATATCATCAACCGAATTATTAGACGCCGCATCTAACTCAAAAATATTGAAAGCAAAATCTTGATCGCCTTCTACTCCATTTTCTTCGTTGATTTTACGCGCTAAAATTCGAGCACATGTTGTTTTCCCAACACCTCTTGGTCCACAAAATAAAAGAGCTTGTGGCAATTGATTTGACTTTATCGCTTGCTCCAAAGTATTTGTAATAGACGCTTGTCCAACTACATCTTCAAAATTTAACGGGCGATATTTTCTGGCTGAAACAACAAAATTTTCCATACTATTGGCAAATATAATGGTTATAATTTTAAGAATTAAATCTATTCATTTTTTTTAATTTTTTTTCTGTCAAAACGAATGTTAAAAAACAAAAGGTAGTCATACAACCTAGTGAAATAATAGAAGCAAAGATGTAATTTATTTCAAATAAAAGTCCTGATAAAGCAATTAATAAAAAAATTACTCCAAAATAAAACATAATTTTTCTGGAATATTTTTGTGCAAAATTCCAATTCTTAACCCGTAGTGCATTTAGGTAATATTAATTTTTAAGTTGTTAATATTTCTATTTTGGTTTCTGTTTATTGATTGAATAATAGTAAGCGTTAGTATTTTTGATAGTATC
>NZ_DLOC01000044.1:0-27501 GCF_002478465.1 Empedobacter sp. UBA7494 | reverse complement strand
TTTAGGGAAGATTACAGAGAGAATTAGCTTATAAAATGACCGATAAACTAGGAATTTATATTTCAGAATCGAGTATTAATCGGATATTGAGGAAACGAGATTTAATTTCAGCTCCCAATCATATTTTGGTTTCAGCCGCAAATGAATTTAAAGATAAAAACAATTTCGTTCATCAAATGTGGGAGACTGATTATATTTATTTAAAGATTATTGGATGGTTATGATATTATTTAAGCAAATTTTAGATAATTACAGCAGATATATTATTCATTAGGAGTTTGCATTGGATATCCAAAAAGATATTTATTCTTTTCTGTCACAGAACCAGTTAAAATAAAAGTTTGGTTTAAATCAGGAAGCTCTTCTGGAACGAGAACATTATATATAACAGATGGAAAAGAAGTTATTAGTAAAGTTGATGTAAATGGTAATGACAATATTCCAACCGATTACATTGAATATAAGGGAGGTGCAGGAACTATTTATTTAGGAGGTGATCAAGCTTTAAATATATATAAAGTAGAAGTTTATGACGGAAAGCTAGGAACAACCTCTACTCTATCAACAAAAAACTTATCAACAAAAAATTCTGTAAAAGTTATAAGTTCTAATGGAAAGATTTTTATTTCAAACTTAAAAAACACAAATACTAAAATCAATGTCTATAATTTCTCCGGAAGTTTAGTAAAATCTTTAAGCTCTTCTCAAGATATTAATTTTGATTTAAATAATGGAAATTATATAGTTAATATTCAATCTGATGATGAAGTTACCTCAACAAAAGTTATTGTAAAAAAATAATCTCACAAAAAAATCTCGAGCAAATGCTCGAGATTTTTTTATTTATTCATTTGTTTCAATATACTTAATGTTTTTTTATCGACTTGATCTGCATAAAAAAACTTCAAAACATCTTTGATAATTTTTTCTTTTGGAACTATAAAGTTGAATAATGTCAAACTTGATTTCAGTTTCATTGCATCATTTTTTCCGAAAATTAATTGCGGAATTACGCCTTTATGTTTCATTAATAATACAGATAAAACTTCTAAATAATTTCCCCAAAGTTCTTCATCTTTTACAAAAGCTCTAGCCTCTTCTTTCGATGAAATTGCAAACTCTAATGACGAATCACTCGAACCTAATCCAACTAATTGAGGAAACATAAAAACAATCCAATTCGTTTGCTTTTTTCCTGCATGAACTTCCATCAAAATTTCATCGTACACAAAACTTTGCGCATCGTGAAATCGTTTCAAATTAAATTTATCGTGAGGATCTTTTTGTTTCAGTAAATCTCCTATTTTCATATTGTAAAGTTAAAAAAATACCTCACCAAATTGATGAGGCATTTTATTTTTTTTATAAGTCGATTACATTCTTTCAGGAACACCAATTCCTAATAAACGTAACGAATTCTGAATCGTATTTGCAACCCATTGAGACAGATATAAACGGAAGTTTTTCACATTTTCATCTTCATTTTTCAAGATTGGATTGTTTTGGTAGAATGAATTAAATAATTTCACCAACTCATATACGTAATTAGCAATCAAAGCTGGGCTCATTTCTGTCGCCGCTTTTTCTATTGTATCTTCGAAATCGTATAGTGCACGAACAATTTCTTTTTCAGCATCATTCAATTCTATTGCATTTGCATCAAATTCTTTTGGAGATTCTTTTCTCAATAAAGACTGAATACGCGCAAAAGTATATTGAATAAATGGTCCTGTATTTCCATTAAAATCTACAGATTCTTTCGGATCGAATAAAATACGTTTCTTAGGATCTACTTTCAAAATGTAATATTTCAAAGCACCCATTGCAATTGTTTCGTACAATTCAGCTTTCTCATCATCAGACATTCCGTCTAATTTTCCTAATTCTTCAGAAATCTCTTTTGCTGTATTATAAACTTCTTGCATCAAATCATCTGCATCTACAACAGTTCCTTCACGAGATTTCATTTTTCCGTTTGGTAAATCAACCATTCCGTAAGACAAGTGATGTAAAGCATCAGCCCAAGAATAACCTAATTTTTTCAAGATTAAGAATAAAACTTTGAAGTGATAATCTTGCTCATTTCCTACAACATACGTCAATTCTTCTAACGTCGGATTATTTTTGAAACGCTCTACAGCTGTTCCCAAATCTTGCGTGATATAAACTGAAGTACCGTCCGAACGTAAAACTAATTTTTCATCCAAACCTTCTGCAGTCAAATCAATCCAAACAGAACCATCTTCTCTTTTGTAAAAAACACCTTTGTTTAAACCTTCTTCAACAATATCTTTTCCTAAAATATAGGTATTTGATTCGTATAAATATTCGTCAAAAGCAACACCAAGACGTTTGTACGTTTTTGCAAAACCATCATACACCCAACCGTTCATTTTTTGCCAAAGCTCAATAACTTTTGGTTCTTGTGCTTCCCATTGACGCAGCATTTCTTGTGCTTCTAAGAAAATTGGAGCTTCTTTTTTCGCTTCGTCTTCCGATTTTCCTTGCGCTTCTAATTCTTTGATTTCTTGACGATAATGTTTGTCAAATTCCACATAATATTTTCCAACCAAATGATCGCCTTTCATATTTGCAGATTCTGGCGTTTCACCATTTCCAAATTTTTCCCAAGCAATCATCGATTTACAAATGTGAATCCCACGATCATTAATAATTTGTGTTTTAATCACATTATTTCCTGCTGCTTCAATAATTTGAGAAACCGAAAATCCTAACAAATTATTACGAACATGTCCTAAATGCAAAGGTTTGTTTGTATTTGGCGATGAATATTCTACCATTACCGTTCTAGAATTTTCATCAACTTTCGTAATTCCAAAAGTTGAATTTTGAGCATTTTGAGTAAAATTTTCTAAAAATTCTACTGAGTTTAAACTCATATTCAAGAAACCTTTTACAACATTAAACGCTGTAATTTTATTATTTTCAACCAAATTTTCACCGATTTTAGTACCGATTTCTTCTGGTTTACCTTTCAAAGTTCTGATTAATGGGAAAACAACTAATGTATAATCACCTTCAAACTCTTTCCTTGTGAACTGAATTTCAACAGATTCAGGGTAAATTTGATAAACGTTTTGAATCGCTTCTAAAACATTCTGCGTGATGTATTGTTTTAAACTCATTTTATTCCTTTTTACTTAATCGAAATGCAAAAGTACGAAGTTTCAACGAATTTGAACGGATTGCACATTGAGTTTTTAAGAAGTCATCAAGAAAACTTATCTTTGCAAAATGAAAGCTACATTCGCGGATTTCGAATTAACAAAACAATTGAGTTCGGCTTTAGAAAAGTTGAATATCACAACCCCAACTCCAATTCAAGAAAAATCATTCAAACCGATTCTTTCTGGACGAGATATAATGGGAATTGCCCAAACAGGTACAGGTAAAACAATGGCTTACTTATTACCTTTATTGAATACTTATCAATACTCTAAAACGAATCAACCAAAGATTGTTATTTTGGTTCCGACGCGCGAATTAGTTGTTCAGGTTACCGATATTTTAGAGCAATTAACGGAGTTTATCAATGTTCGTGTTTTAGGAATTTATGGTGGTGTAAACATCAATACTCAAAAATTATTGGTGTATGAAGGCGTTGATATTTTGGTTGGAACACCAGGTCGTGTTTTAGATTTGGCGATAGACAATGTATTATCATTCAAAGAAATGAAGAAATTAGTGGTTGACGAATTTGACGAAATGTTGAGTTTAGGTTTTCGTCCGCAACTGATTCATTTATTTACAATGATGAGCGAAAAACGTCAAAACATTTTATTTTCTGCTACGATGACAGATCAAGTAGATGATATGTTACACGAATATTTCAAAAATCCTATTGAAATTTCATTGGCTCGTTCGGGAACACCATTAGAAAAAATCACTCAATTGGCTATTCCAGTTGAGAATTTCAATACAAAATTGAATTTAATTGTTCATCAATTAGAAGACAAAGCAAAATTTGAGAAAGTTTTAATTTTCTCAAATAATAAAAAACATGCTGATTTAATTTTCAATCATTTAGATGAAATTTATCCAGATGAATTTGGAGTAATTCATTCTAACAAATCTCAAAATTATCGTTTGAGAACAATGGAAGCCTTTACTAGAGATGAATACCGAGGAATTATAACGACAGATATTATGGCTCGTGGTTTGGATATTCCAGATGTTACGCATGTTATCAATTTCGAAATTCCAGATGTTCCGGAACAATATATTCACCGAATTGGGCGTACAGGACGTGCGGATAAAAAAGGAGAAGCGATTTCTTATTTTTCTGAAAAAGAAATTGAACGTTTAGATGATATCGAAGCCTTGATGGATAAAGAGATTGAAGAGATTCCTTTCCCTGAAGAGGACGTAAAAATTAATCCTGTAAAACGTGAGTTCGAGAAAGATGTTGTAAAAATGAAACAGCTTACAACTGTAAAAATTGAAGAACGTGGTGCAGCATTTCACGAGAAAAAAGATAAAAATAAAAAGGTGAATTTAGGAGGTCCTACGAAACGTAAACCACCAAAATCTAAACCTAAAAACCGTGGTCAGCAAAAGCAAAAAGCGAAAGCACGCAAAAAAGGAAAATAAAATGAAAGCGACCAATTGGTCGCTTTTCTTATTTTAAAATCTGTTTGAATTTAGATTTAAATTTTGCAATTTTTGGTCCAACAACTGCCGAACAATATGGCTGATCTGGATTTTCATTGTAATAATCCTGGTGATAATCTTCAGCTGGCCAAAATTTATCTAAAGGCTCTATTGTTGTAACGAATTTATCTTCATACAAAGTTCCGTTATCAAACTCTTTTAACGATTCTTCTGCTTGTTTTTTTTGTTCTTCTGATGTGTAAAAAATACTCGAACGATATTGTGTACCGACATCGTTTCCTTGTCTATTTAACTGTGTTGGATTATGAATATTCCAAAAAATTTCTAATAATTCTTTGTACGAAATCATTTCATTGTCAAAAGTAACTTCAACAACTTCCGCGTGATTTGTATCTGTATCACAAACCTGACGATAAGTAGGATTTTCTACATTACCTCCTGCAAATCCAGAGATAGCTTGTTCTACTCCATTTATCGAATTAAAAATTCCTTCCACACACCAAAAACAACCAGCTCCTAAAACTGCTATTTCCTTGCTCATGTCTTCTCTATTTTTACTTATTCAATCAAAAAAAGTTCTAATCTATCAGAACCATTCTTATATTTTTATACCAATTGGAAAGCGGTATCATCTTTTACGTCACCAATCACAAAAGTACTGTGAGTACTACCAATTACCTTTATTGTTGTTAGTTTATTTACCATAAAATCTCTGTATTCGTCCATATTTTCGAAAGACATTTTGATAATGTAATCGTAATCACCACTTACATGATAACTCGCCTGAACTTCTTTTAAATTCACAATTTCGTTCTCAAAAATCTTGATGTTATCAGTAGAATGTTGTTGTAACTTAATATGACTAAATACCAAAAGTTCTCTGTTAATTAATCTTCTATTTACAAGCGCAACATATTTAGAAATAATTCCTGATTTTTCTAATTTCTTGATTCTTTCATGAATTGCAGTTGACGATAAATTTAACTTATCAGATAATTCTTTATAGGTAATTTTACTGTTTTCTTGTAGATACATTAGCAGCTGTTGATCGAGAGTGTCAAATTTCATTTCAGTTAATTTTTTTCTAAAGTAACAATATTATTTTGAATAATTATCTATATAGATTAAAAAAATTAATCATTTACAGAAAATATATTTATAATTTATTAAAACACACCGTTTTTTGTTCTATTCTAAAAAAGATAAAAAGTTAAACTCTATAATTTTTATATACTAATAAATGTTAAATATTTTTCATTATTCATATTATTCATTGTATATTTGAGCTCGAAAAATCGAGAGGAATGATTTGACTGATTGCAACCTCATAAAACAATTGCTAAAACAGGACTTCAGTTTTCTCTTTCCCTCTATCATTAAAAAAAGTATAGAAATGTCATATTTATTTACGTCAGAATCAGTTTCTGAGGGGCATCCAGATAAAATTGCCGATCAAATTTCTGATTCAATTCTTGACCACTTTTTAGCATTTGATGCAAAAAGTAAAGTAGCTTGTGAAACTTTAGTAACAACTGGACAAGTTGTTTTAGCAGGTGAAGTAAAATCTAATTCTTGCATTGATTTACAACGTGTAGCAAGAGAAACAATTGCTGAAATTGGTTACACGAAAAGTGAATATATGTTTGATGCAAGTTCTTGTGGAATTTTATCTGCAATTCACGAACAATCTCCAGATATTAACCAAGGTGTAGACAAACAATCTGACGAAGAGCAAGGTGCTGGTGACCAAGGAATGATGTTTGGTTATGCTACAAACGAAACTGAAAACTATATGCCTTTGGCGTTAGATTTATCGCACAGATTATTGAAAGAATTAGCGCATATCCGTAAATACGAAAAAGATTTGTTACCATATTTACGTCCTGATGCTAAATCTCAAGTAACAATTGAATATGATAATGACAACAAACCTGTTCGTATCGATACTATTGTAATTTCTACTCAACATGATGACTTCGCAAACGAAGAAGCCATGAGAGATAAAATTACAAATGACTTAGTAAGTATTTTAATTCCACGTGTAAAAGCGCAGTTACCTGTTCATTTACGCGATTTATTTACAGATAGTATTACTTATCATATCAATCCTACTGGAAAATTCGTTATTGGAGGACCTCACGGAGATACAGGTTTAACTGGTCGTAAAATTATTGTAGATACTTACGGTGGTAAAGGTGCTCACGGTGGTGGTGCGTTCTCAGGAAAAGATCCATCAAAAGTTGACCGTTCTGCTGCTTATGCTGCGCGTCATATTGCAAAAAACTTGGTTGCAGCTGGTGTTGCTGACGAAGTTTTAGTACAAGTTTCTTATGCAATTGGTGTTGCTGCTCCAGTTTCTTTATTAGTAAATACTTTCGGAACTCAAAAAGTTGAGTTATCAGAAGGAGAAATTTCTACAAAAGTTTCTGAAATCTTTGATATGAAGCCTTTCGCTATCGAACAAAGATTAAAATTAAGAAACCCTATTTACAAAGAAACTGCATCTTACGGACACTTAGGTAGAGAACCAAAAACGGTTTCAAAACGTTTTGAATCAGCTAATGGACAAGATGTTGTTGAAGTTGAAGTTGAATTATTCACTTGGGAAAAATTAGACTTCGTAGATCAAATTAAAACAGCTTTCGGATTATAATCTGAAATTTTAAATCATACATAAAAAATCCACTCAATATTGAGTGGATTTTTTATGTTTAATTTTTACTAATCGAATTGACTAACCAATATCGTTTTCCTTCTTTGTAAGAAATATTGATACTATCTCTAGAAAGCATAATCAGTTTTGTCGGTGTCCAACCCATATTTCGTAACGAATTACTTCCTGTCATTTCCATCTGGATATTTTCTATCGGATCAATTTTTTGAGTTGTGATAAAATCAAATTTATATAAATTCTTAGATTGAGAAACTTGCACTACTCCACTATCTTGTACAATTCCTCCTAAAGAATCTTGAAAAATAATAAATCGTTTTTCATATTTTTCTTTGTAAATAGTATTCTGGCTATCATCTTCATTATTACAAGAAAATATCACCATTAATACTGAAGCAAAACATACAATCGTTCTCATAAAACATCATTTTATATTTAACTATTTTCAGCTCAAAATATTGTAAAAAAAAAGACGCTCACAACTGAACGTCTTTTCTATTGTTATTCCTAAAAATTATCTTGTTGCATTCGCAGTCCAAGTTTTACCATCTTTTGTATAAAGAATAGTTAATTTTGAATTATCAATTCTAATGTAAGATAATTCATCTGCTCCAACACTTACCAAAGTATTGTCACCTTTCTTCTCAAACTCAACACCGTTCAAATCTGGAATTTTATCAGAAAAAGCAAAATTATACTTTGTTCCACTTGCAATTTTAGTTACAAATACACTTCCATTATCAGCAGAAAGAGTATTATTTCCATCAACATAACTTATTTTTCCTTTATAAGTTCCTGCAAAGAAATCATTGTTTGCTGGATCATCATCATCGCTACAAGCCGTAAATACAAATAAGGCGAAAAATGTTACCGCCAAAAATTTCAATAAATTCTTCATGTTTTTATTTTTTTATTGGTTATAAGAATCAATGTTTTCAATTATAATACCACAAATTGTTAAAGAAAATTGATAAAGTAAATTTTAACATTTTTAACTCTCGTAAAAAATCGTATTTTTGAAGCAATATAAAATACCTATAAACATGAATTTATTGCAAGGTAAAACAGCAATCGTTACAGGCGCAACTCGCGGTATTGGAAAAAGTATTGCTGAAGTTTTTGTAAAAAATGGCGCTAACGTTGCCTTTACTTATGCTTCTTCTGTAGAAAAAGCTAAAGCTTTGGAAGAAGAATTGGGACAATTCGGTAAAGTAAAAGGATATCAATCTGATGCTTCTGATTACGAAGCTGCTCAAAAATTAGTAGAAGATGTAATTGCTGAGTTTGGTCAAGTTGATATTGTAATTAATAATGCTGGAATTACAAAAGATAATTTGTTGATGAGAATGTCTGCAGAAGATTTCGAAAAAGTAATTCAAACAAACTTAAATTCGGCTTTCAACTTAACAAAAGCAGTGATCAAACCGATGATGAAACAACGTTCTGGATCTATCGTGAATATGTCTTCTATCGTTGGAATCAAGGGAAATGCGGGACAAGCAAATTATGCTGCATCTAAAGCTGGTTTAATTGGTTTCTCTAAATCTGTTGCGTTAGAATTAGGTTCTCGTAACATTCGTTGTAATGCAATTGCACCAGGTTTTATCGAAACTGAAATGACAGAAGTTTTAAATCAAAAAGTGGTTGAAGAATGGCGCAATGGAATTCCATTAAAACGTGGAGGACAGCCTGAAGACGTTGCAAATGCATGTTTATTCTTAGCTTCAGATTTATCAAGTTATGTAACAGGGCAAGTTTTGAGTGTAGACGGAGGTTTACATACTTAATTCTTAAAAATATCATACTTTTTGAAAGGTTTTGTTTAGTAAATTTGCTAATCAAAACCTTTTATAATTTAAGACAACTACGTTGAGAAAAATATCAAATAAATTAAATGTTCAATTGATTGCCGAAACTTTTTTGGCTTTCGGAATTGAACATATCGTATTATCGCCAGGATCTCGAAACGGAGCATTAACGATGCAATTTGCGAATGACAAACGTTTCAAAACTTATAGTGTAATCGACGAGCGTTCGGCTGGATTTGTAGCTTTGGGAATGGCTCAGCAAATTCAGAAACCTGTTGTGGTTTGTTGTACTTCTGGTTCGGCAACGGCAAATTATTATCCAGCAATTACGGAAGCTTTTTTTCAAAATGTTCCTGTAATTGTACTATCTGCCGATCGTCCCGAACATTTAGTTGATAATTTTGATGGACAAACTATTCGTCAAAATAATTTATTCGAGCAACATTCTGTTCATAATGTTCAACTTTCCGAAAGTGAAGATACAGATGATTTAACGCGAAATATGTTGTTGACGAAATATGCATTGATTGATTGTATGCACAAATCTGCGCCAATTCATATCAATATGCCTTTTTCTGAACCTTTGTACGAGTCTGTAACAACACCAGATATTGAAGTTGATACAATTACAATTACTGCAAAAGATTATCCTGAAATTGATGTGATTGATTTTATGAAACGCTGGAATGCTTCGACGCGTAAAATGATTTTGGTCGGATTACATCATCCTGATGCCGAATTTGATCATTTTGTAAAACAATTAGCCCAAGATGATTCGGTTGTTGTGTTGACAGAAGTGACGTCAAATATTCATGATGAACGATTTTTCAATAAAATAGATCAAGTTATTTTCCCTTATTCGGAAGAAGAATTAGAAGCGTTGAAACCTGATATTTTATTGACAATTGGGCAAAATGTCGTTTCCAAAAAGATTAAAAAATTCTTACGCGATCAAAAACCAACGCAACATTGGCATTTAGATGAATATTGGCAACCAGACACTTTCCAAGCATTAACAGATAAAATTGAGACGAAACCTGAATTGTTTTTAGAACAATTTGTTCCGTTTGTTAATCCAAAAGAATCAGAATATTACAACACATGGAATTCGATACGAGAAGCGAATAATATCAAACACAAAAATTACATCAATATGATTCCATTTTGTGATTTGAAAGCATTTGATTCTATTATCAGAAATTATCCTGAAAATTGGCAAATTCAGTACGGAAATTCGACAGTTATTCGTTACGGATTATTGTTTGATCATAACAATTCGAATCCTGTTTTCTGTAATCGCGGAACAAGTGGAATTGATGGTTCTACGTCTACAGCGATTGGTGCTTGCATCGCTTCTGAACAAAGTACGGTGATGATTACGGGAGATATTTCGTTTTTCTATGATTCGAATGCGTTATGGAATGTGAATATACCGAATAATTTTAGAATTATTTTGATTAATAATGGTGGTGGAAATATTTTCAAATTTATTCCTGGTCCTTCAGAAACTGACGTTGTAGAAGATTATTTCGAAACCAAACATCATTTTACAGCAGAACATTTGGCTAAAATGTATGATTTTGAATATAACGTTGTTTCAAATTTAACTGACTTAGAAAATTCGTTCAACGATTTTTATGCAGAAAGTAATCGTCCGAAGATTTTAGAAATTGATACGAAAAACGCTTCAAATGACGCTATTTTGAGAGGATACTTCAGGAGTTTGAAATAAAAATATTAGAAGAGGAATCATTAGTTTGGTTTCTCTTCGACTTTAAAAAATATTTTATCTTCATTTCCTTCTTTTAAAACTATCTCATGCTTATTCGTATTAAAATAATTTTTCTTTAAATATTTCTTGACTTCAATAGCTCTATTTTCTGATAAACCTTTTTTACTATTTTTCCTTTGAGTACTGATAATAACTAATTTATCAATTTTATTCGTTTTACTCAATTTTATTATTTCATCTAACATCTTTAAATGATGATTTGCTAAATGTATTTGTTCAAAATTAAAAATTAATGATAAAGGAAATTTACAAATGACTTCTTACCACTGACATCCATTATTTTCTTTTGGACCTTTTACAGTTTGACAATGATCTTCAATATCAGGAATTCCATCTTCATTAGTATCAATCAACTCTTGAGCAAATAAACTTAAACTAAAAACAACAAAAAAAAATAATCAAAAGCTTTCTCATAATATCTCCATTTTTTAAAGCTATTTCTAAGGAATCAATAATATTTGTTTCAAACTGTTTTGAGTACTTCCAAACACGATCCGATAACTTAAATTGAGTTAATCTTGATTTTAACTAATAAAAAAAGTAGCTAAAATTAGCTACTTTTCTTTATAATTATTGAGAATTTATTATTCTTTAATACGTTCTACATAAGAACCGTCTTCTGTGTTGATTTTCACTTTATCACCTTCGTTGATGAATAAAGGAACACGGATTTCAGCACCAGTTTCTGTCGTTGCAGGTTTTGTAGCATTTGTAGCTGTATCACCTTTAAGACCTGGCTCTGTGTATGTAATTTCCATTACAACTGTAGTTGGTAACTCAGCTGCTAAAGCTGTTTCATCAGATGCACGGAACAAGATTTTTACTTCGTCACCAGCTTTCATAAATTGTGAATTATCAATTAAATCTTTGTTTAAATAAACTTGAGAGAAATCATCATTATTCATGAAGTGGAAACCATTATCATCTTCATATAAATATTGGTAGTTACGTGTTTCTACACGAACTTCTTCAATTTTATGACCAGCAGAAAATGTATTGTCTAATACTTTTCCATTAGTTAATGATTTTAATTTTGTACGAACGAAAGCAGGACCTTTACCTGGTTTTACGTGTAAAAATTCGATAATTTTATACGTATCATTATTAAAAATAATACATAAACCTTTTCTGATATCAGAAGTTGTTGCCATTTATTCTATTGTTATTTTATTAAACTCCCGAGCTATATCCTTTCATAATTCCGCGATCACTTGTATTGATAAAATCAAGGATTACTTCACGATAATGTGAATCTGGGAATTTTTCTAAGATTTGTTCTACAGCCTGAGATACGTTATTTTTTTGTTGATATAAGATTCTGTAAATACCTTGAATTTCGAAGATTTCTTCTGATGTGAAACCTTTTCTTCTCAATCCAATTGCATTAACTCCCGCATAAGCAACAGGATTTTTTGCTGCTTTAACGTACGGAGGAACATCTTTACGAATTTGTGTCGCACCAGCTACAAAAGCATGTTCTCCAATTTTTGTAAACTGATGAACCGCACTATAACCACCAATAAAAGCGAAATCTCCAACTTCTATATGTCCTGCTAAACCAACCGCATTTACGATTACAACATTATTTCCTACAACACAATCGTGCGCAATATGTGCAGTTGCCATAATCAAACAATTGTCACCAATTTTAGTATAACCTAATGCATTGGTTCCTTTGTTTACAGTAACGCATTCACGAATTGTTGTATTGTCTCCAATATATGTTAAAGTTTTTTCCCCTTCGTACTTCAAATCTTGAGGCTCACCAGAAATTACTGTACCTGGATAAATTTTACAATTTTTTCCAATACGCGCCCCTGACATAATTGTTACATTAGGACCAATCCATGTTCCATCACCAATTTCTACATCTTCGTAAACAGAAGAAAAAGGACTGATTGTAACATTTTCACCTATTATTGCAGTTGGATGAACATATGCCATCGGATGATTCATAACTTCCATTTCTTTAATTATTCTTTTGTAATAACTGCCATCATTTCTGCTTCCACAGCAATTTGGTTGTTTACATATCCAATTCCTTGCATATGAACAATTCCTCTTCTAATTGGTTCAACCAACTCTAATTTAAACACCAATGTATCACCTGGAATAATTTTGCGTTTAAATTTAGCACTTTCAATTTTCATGAAATAAGTTGAATAATCTTGAGGATTTTCTAATTCTCCTAAAATTAATAAACCTCCTAATTGTGCCATTGCTTCGATTTGCAATACACCCGGCATTACAGGTTCTTTAGGAAAATGTCCAACAAAGAAAGGCTCGTTCATCGTTACATTTTTCACACCGATTAAACCTGTTGCACTTTTAGAAATTACCTTGTCAATCAATAAAAATGGTGGGCGATGTGGTAATAACTTCATGATATCATTAATATCATAAACTGGTTCTGCTGTCAAATCAAATTCTGGCACTTTGTTACGTTGCGCTAATTTAATTTGTTTGCTTAATTTCTTTGCAAAATTTGTATTGGTATGATGTCCAGGCTTTGTTGCAATAATTTTAGCCTTCAATTTTTTACCTACTAAAGCCAAATCCCCTACAACATCTAATAATTTGTGACGAGCAGCTTCGTTTGGATAATGTAAAGTCAGATGATCTAAAATTCCATTCGGACGAATAGAAACATCATCTCTATTGAATGCTTTACATAATTTTTCTTTTGTTTCTGGTGTAATTTCTTTGTCAACATAAACAATCGCATTGTCTAAATCTCCACCTTTTACCAAACCAGCTTCCAACAATTGCTCTAACTCGTGTAAGAAACAAAACGTTCTTGCTTGAGAGATATCTTGTTTGAAGTTTTTGATAGATGTTAAAGTTGCATTTTGAGTTCCCAAAACTTTCGTTCCGAAATCTACCATTGCTGTAACTTGGTATTCATCTGCAGGAATCGCCGTGATTTCTGATCCTGTTTCTGGATCTATGTACGTTACAATTTCTTTAATTCTATAATATTCTCTGTCTTTATCTTGCTCTACAATTCCAGCAGATTCTATTGCTTCAACGAAAAAACGAGAAGAACCGTCCATAATTGGTGGTTCCGCATTGTCAATTTCAATGTAACAATTATCAATATCCATACCTACCAAAGCCGCCAAAACGTGCTCAGTGGTATGTACTTTAACTCCTTTCTTCTCTAAAGTTGTTCCTCTAGCTGTACTCACAACATATTGTGCATCAGCTTCTACTTGAGGTTGACCTTCTAAATCTGTTCTAACAAATACAAATCCTGTATCTGGTTCGGCTGGTTTAAATGTTAAGGTAACAAATTTACCTGTATGTAAGCCAACACCTTTTAGAACGGCTTCATTCGCTAAAGTTTTTTGTTTATCAGACATTAACTTTTACTTTTGTTTGTTCTCTTTTTCTAATTTATCGATTCGTTTCACAATTTCTGGAAACTTTCTAAAATGTACGTACGATTTTCTAAAACTTGACGCCTCCATTGCTGGCGAACCATACAATTGCGTTTTGCTTTCTACATCACCATTAATACCACTCTGAGCTTGTACTTGTACAAAATCTCCGATTGTCAAATGACCTGCGATACCAACTTGACCTCCAATCATACAATTACGTCCAATTTTTGTAGATCCTGCTACTCCACTTTGCGAAGCAATAACGGTATTTTCACCAATTTGAACGTTGTGAGCAATTTGAATTTGGTTATCTAATTTTACTCCTTTACGAATAATTGTTGATCCCATTGTTGCTCTATCTATTGTTGATCCTGCTCCAATTTCGACATTATCTTCAATCAAAACATTTCCTATTTGAGGAATTTTTTTGAAAGAACCATCTGGATTTGGCGCAAAACCGAAACCATCAGCACCAATCACAACATTAGAATGAATGATACAATTTTGACCAATTTCACACTCTTCATACACTTGTACGCCCGAATGTAAAACGGTATTATCACCAATCTTAGCATGATCGCCAATCGTTACATTTGGATATATTTTTACATTATTTCCAATCGAAACATTAGCTCCAATATAAGAAAAACTTCCAACATATACATTATCTCCTAGTTGCGCAGTAGAATTTACTTTCGTATATTCTTCTATTCCAACTTTATTATTTTTTATCGTATTGTAATACTGCAACAGCTGTGTAAAGGCTTGATAAGCATCTTCAACTACAATCAATGTAGACGAAATAGAATCTGTTGCCACAAAATCCTTACTCACAATCACAATAGAAGCGTTTGTTGTATAGATAAAATGCTCGTATTTCGGATTAGCCAAAAACGAAATCGAACCTTCTTTTCCTTCCTCTATCTTCGATAATGTGGAAACCTCTACATTTGCATCACCTGTTACGGTTCCTTGCAATAATTGCGCAATCTCTGCAGCTTTAAATTTCATAGTCTGCAAAACTAATAATTATTCTTAAAATTATAAAATGATTATTTAAGTTATTTAACTTTTTTGTCAAATTCTTCAAATCACTATTTAAACGCTGTGGTAATGATATTTTGTAATTTCTTGTTGCAAAAATTGCGTTAACAAACTTTTTTCTGAACTCGAAATTTCTTTTACCTCACCATTTTTATATAAAACCTTTATTGGACTTTTTGATTTTTCGTACGGAATAATTTTTATCGTTGTTTGTTCCACAAAATAACTTGCATCATCAATTCCTAAAGCATTTTCTACTCTATTTTTTTCAACCAAAATTTCTTCTTCGGATAATTTTGTATCCATCAAATATGATTTTGGTAATGTACGCTGAATGATATTTTTTGATAATTTACTCAAAATTAAATCATCATGAAACTGCCATTCTTTTATCGCTGATAAAACATCCGAGTCGTCCAAACGGGTAAAAATTTCTAATCCTTCTTTCGATAAACTTCCTACTTCATTTTCTTCTAAAAAATATTTAAAAGCAAACGTTGCAAAAAGATTTTCTCCCGCTTTTGTCAATTCTTTCGCTCTTCTCAAAACGCTAATCAAAAAATTCTCTGCTGTAAACGATTTCTTATGCATGTACACTTGCATGTACATAAACATACGCGCCATCAAAAATTTCTCGACCGACGAAATTCCCTTTGCTTCTATCACCAACTCATCATTCGAGACATTCATCATTGAGATAATTCGTTCCGGATTGATATTTCCTTCTACCACTCCTGTGTAAAAACTATCGCGCTTCAAATAATCCATGCGATCGCAATCCAACTGACTCGAAACTAATTGTGACAAGAACTTTTTCGGATAATTTCCTTTAAAAATTTGAATAGCTAGAGCTAATCGATTATCAAAAATTTGATTCAATTCTTCCATCAAACGAAGCGAAACTTCTTCGTGATGCGAACCATTAATTATAGAATGTTCAAGAGAATGAGAAAAAGGTCCGTGTCCCAAATCATGCAATAAAATCGCGATTAAAGCTCCATTTTCTTCTTCTGGAGTAATGTCGACGTTTTTTCTTTTGAGAATATTTAAGGCTTTTTGCATCAAATGCATACAACCTAAAGCGTGATGAAAACGAGAATGTCTCGCTCCTGGATAAACCATTTCTGTTAATCCAGTTTGCGTAATTCTACGAAGTCGCTGAAAATATGGATGTTGAATAATCTGATAAATAAGCTCGTTTGGAATCGTAATAAATCCATGAACTGGATCATTTACTATCTTCAACTTATTATTGTTTAATGGATTCAAACGTACTGTTTTGTCGGCAAAGATAAGAATTTTTACTCATTCAGAACGTTACTCTTTTGATTAAGAATAGTTTTTATAAAATATTTTAGATAAAAATCATTTTTGGAATTATTTATGCTAAATAATCATCGCAAATTTTGGGAAAACTACAATTTTGTTTAACATACAATTTTGATTTTAACATTTCCGTAATCGCTATATTTGGAATAATTCTAAAAGTAGAAATCAATATAAAAAATAAAAATATAACAAATGGCTATAAAAATTTTATGGATTGATGATGAAATCGATTTATTGAAACCACACCAACTTTTTTTAGAGAAGAAAGGTTACGAAACTACAATGATAAATAATGCGACTGATGCATTAGAAGAAATAGAAAAAGAGAACTTTGCGGCGGTTTTAATCGACGAAAATATGCCAGGTTTAAGCGGTTTGGAAGCTTTACCAAAAATTAAAGAATTACGTCCAAATCTTCCTGTTATTATGGTCACAAAAAGTGAGGAAGAACATATCATGGAAGATGCAATCGGCTCACATATAGCAGATTATTTAATTAAACCGGTTAATCCAAATCAGATTTTATTGAGTTTGAAAAAGATTTTGGACGCATCGAAAATTATTTCTGAAAAAACAGTGATCAATTATCAACAGGAATTCAGAAATATCACAATGGATATGATGAATGCACGCGATTATGAGGATTGGCAAGAAATTTATAAAAAATTAGTTTTTTGGGAACTTGAACTTGAAAATATCGAAGATACAGCACTTTCTCAAATCATCGAAAACCAGAAAAGTGAAGCAAATGCAGCTTTCTTCAAATTTATAGAACGTAATTACGAAGATTGGTTGCACGAGGACGAAGATCGTCCCGTTTTATCGCATACAATTTTCAATCAATTGGTTCGACCTCATCTTGGAAAAGATAAAAATGTTTTATTGATTATGGTGGATAATTTACGCTACGATCAATGGAAAGTTATTGAGCCAATTTTCAATCGTTATTATAATTCAGAAGCCGAAAATTTGTATTATAGTATTTTACCTTCGGCAACTCAATATGCAAGAAATGCGTTCTTTTCGGGTTTAATGCCGTTGGAAATTGAGAAAAAATATCCTGAATATTGGTTGAATGATACCGATGAAGGAAATAAAAATATGTACGAAAAAGAATTGTTAGGAGAACAATTAAAACGTCTTGGTTTTGGCGATTTATCGTATAATTATTTTAAAATTTTAAATTCTGATTTCGAGAAAAAAATTGCAGATGATTTTAATAATTACAAAAAGAATAATCTAAATGTAATTGTCTACAACTTTATCGATATTCTTTCGCATGCGAAAACAGACAACAAAATTGTTGGAGAAATTATTCGTGATGATAAAACGTATCGTTCGATCACAAAACATTGGTTTGAGAATTCATATTTAATGGAAATTGTGAAAAAAGCGGCGCAAGAAAAGATGAAAATTATTGTAACGACCGACCATGGAACAATTTACGTAAAAGAGCCTACGAAGGTGATTGGCGACAAAGAAGCGAGTACAAATTTGCGTTATAAATTGGGGAAACAATTGCAATACGATCCGAAAGATGTTTTGGCGGTTGAGCAACCAGAAAAATTCCTTTTACCTAAGGTTAATGTTACGTCAAAGTATATCTTTGCAAAAGAAAATTTATTTTTAACGTATCCAAAAAATTACAATCATTTCGTTAATTATTACAAAAACACTTACCAACACGGTGGAATTTCGTTGGAGGAAATAATTATCCCAATGGTTGTTTTAACACCAAAAATTTAAATGGAATTTATCATCAATAATTTAGACGAATTACCAGAAGTTGCTCAAAAAATAATCGATCAACTTCAGTATAAATTAATCACTTTCGAAGGAGAAATGGGAGCTGGAAAAACAACTTTTATCAAAGAGTTTGTAAAAGCTTTGGGAACAAATGATGAAGTTTCGAGCCCGACTTTTTCGATTGTAAATGAATATGACACAGATAAAGGAAAAGTTTATCATTTCGATTTTTATCGTCTAAATCATGAAGATGAAGCCTTAGATTTTGGGATTGAAGAATATTTATATTCTAATCAATATTGTTTAATGGAATGGCCAAATAAAATTGCTAACTTTATACCAGATGAGCACCACACAATTACATTGAAAAATGTAGATGGCGTTCGTCATTTAAATTTTAGTTAATAGTATATGGACGGAAAAAATATTTTCACGCCTTTTTCTCAGGAAGATCTTATTCCTCAACCCGAGCGTTTAGAGATTCCTCATAAGAAAGAACGCTTTGATATTGGAATTCCAAAAGAAACAAATAATCAAGAAAAAAGAATTTGTCTTTCTCCTGATGCAGTCGAAATTTTAGTCAATAATGGACATCAAGTTACGATAGAAACCGGAGCAGGAGAAGGTGCAAATTATTCGGATAAAGAATATTCGGAAGCTGGTGCGCAAATTTCTTACAATACGCAAGCTGTTTTCGAGAAACCTATTATTCTAAAAGTTGGTCCACTTACTTTAGATGAAATTGATTGGGTAAAACCAAATGCATTGATTATTTCATCTGTCCCAACAAATACTTTAAGACGCGAATATTTTCAGAAATTAATTACAAAACGTGTAAACGCAGTTGGATTTGAATTTATTCGTGATGAACAAAATCATTTACCAGTCGTTCGTTTATTAAGTGAAATTGCAGGAACAACGGCAATTTTAGTCGCAAGCGAATTGATGTCTTCTACAAACGGAGGAAACGGAATTTTGATGGGCGGCGTAACAGGCGTTCGACCAACAGAAGTTGTCATTCTTGGAGCTGGAACAGTTGCAGAAAATGCGACAAGAACAGCTTTAGGTTTAGGCGCTTCGGTTCGTGTTTTTGATAATTCATTAACAAGATTAAGACGATTACAGCAAAATATCGGACAACGAGTTTCTACTTCTACATTAGATCCAAAAGAATTAGGAAAAGCTTTGCGACGTTGCGATTTAGCAATTGGAGCACTTCGTGGAGAAACACGTACACCTTGCGTTGTAACTGAGATGATGGTACAGAACATGAAAACTGGCGCTGTAATTATTGATGTGAGCATTGATCAAGGTGGATGTTTCGAAACATCTGAATTAACAACTCACGATCACCCTATTATTATTAAGAATGATATAATTCATTATGCGGTTTCTAACATCACTTCTCGCGTCGCACGTACCTCTACCAAAGCGTTGAGCAATTATTTCTTGTCGTATTTATTCCAAATTTCAGAAGAATCTGGTTTTGCGAATGTGGTACAATCAGATAAAACTATAAGAAATGGCGTATATTTGTACAAAGGAAGAATTGTAAAAAAGAACTTATGTGATTGGTTTGATTTACCATTTCACGACATTAATTTATTAATCATATGACGTTTACGCAAAGATTTATGAAGTATTTGATGGGAGTTGGAATTGGGTTAGTTTTCGTCGCTATGGCGTTTGGACCTCGTGCTTTCTCATGTAATTACTTTCCAAATGCAAGAGTTTTGGATGAAGCTTTTTCAAAAAGATTAGCTATTTCACCAGAAGCTCAAGCATTTTTAAAAGCAGAAAATTTAGATTCTACATTCTTGAAAAAAGAATTATTCAAAAGAAGTAAAGTTGATTTTGATCACTCGAAAAAAGATCAAGTTCCTTGTAGAGAATATTTGGCAAACTATAAAAGCAAAGACAATACGAAAGATTATGATTTTGTATTAGAAATTTGCAAAGAAGATTCAAAATTAGTTTCCATCAAAAAGAAATAAAACAAAAAAACCACTTCGCTTGAAGTGGTTTTTTATATGATTAATTTATAAATTTCAAAATTGTTAGGGCAATTACAAAGATTAATATTGCGACAATAATTACATCTTTAAATTGTACTTTTTTAGTTCCGAACTCTACGTTTCGGTTTAAACTTTTTTTTTATTGGCTTGCATGGGTTGGTATTTGTACTGCAAATTTATAAAATATTATCAAATATCAAACCTTTATTTTATTCTAAGATATTTAATTTACAATAAGATATCTTAAATCCCAATTTCTATCTGAAAACGCGCGTACCAGTTGTTTTTCTTTTCCAAATTATAGACTTTTTGTTGTTCGTACGTAAATTCTGCTTGTAATTTGAAAGCATGTTCCCAAATATATTTTGTTAATCCTAACGTATATTGATTTGTATTTGGCGTAAACTCAAAAATATCTTTATCTACTGTTTGAGTTGAATAACGTCCTATCACCTCCCAATGTTTCGGAAATGTGTACGAACCTTGAAAATCCATCCCTTCTCCATTATAAATATAATTAAAATCAGAAATATCTGTAGGATTATAAAATAATACATTATCCGAATTACGATTCATATAAGAATACATCAAATTCCAACCACGATATTTTAACATCGCATCCAAAAACAATGATTTTATATTAGCTGTTCCTCCACCTACAATATCATCTCCTAACATTCCTGCCGTTCTATGCGCTCTATCATTATAACTATAAGCTCCCGAAAGCATCAATTTTGGTGTTTGTTCGTGAACTAAATCACCTTCATAATTACTTCCACCTTTTGTAAATTCTCCAAGTGGAAACAACTCAACTTTTCCTGTATAAGCTAAACCAGTATCCTTAAAACTTGTCCAATTTCGCCCTTCACCAGTAGAAATAGCTCCTCTCAAAATATAAGAGAATTTTTCTTGATTTCTTTTATTGTATAAGACTTGAAATCCAAAATCGCGATCGATATTAAAATCTGCATTATTGATAGATCGATCCGTTAATTGTAATGCTCCAGAAGAATTAACACGTTGTCTATTTCCTGGAAGTTTTGTTTGACCAAATCCTAAACTCCAATGTTTATTTGGATAATAGAAAATCATCGCATCACGAATAATATTTGTATTCTTCCCCTCTTCTGCTTTTCCAACATCTCCTGCAGCGAAAGATAGTTGCATCGAATAACCAAATTTTGGATCTCCGATATATCCATCAAAACGCAATCTTAAACGACGAATTTGTCCATCAATATTATCTTCTTCTCCTTCATCATGATTATAACTAATGCGATTTTGCATACGAAATCTAATGTTGACCTGATAAAGACTATCTGGAGAAGTAATTCCCAATCCGTTACCATAGCTATAATAGGGCGACATCATATTCTTAAAATCCTGTACAGTTTTCTTTTTAGATTCTGTAGAATCTTTTATTACTTGCGCATACGAACTGATTGAAAATACAATAAGTATTAATATTAAAAATTGCCTCATGTTTATTTGTTTCTTGATTCGTGTGCAAAAATGCAGTTAATAAAATTAAATAATTGTAAAGCGTAAATTAAATTAACGTTAACAATGACTCGAAGTTACGTATTCGATGATTGTCATCAATTTCTATGATTTCGACTTGTTGTGGAAAAATATTTTGTTGAATTTCGAAGAAAGTTTTTAGTTTTTCAAAATCCAAAACTTCGTCATGTACAGAAAGAAAAACCGTTGTGTTTTCGAAACGATTCATATCGACTAAATATTGCGAAAGATTTTCTGGAAAATTATTTTCGACTTTCACCGACACATCAACCAACGGATTTAACAAAATCAATTCGCTCGATTTTCCATTTTCCTTTAATTTTTGTTGCAATTGCCAACCAAAATTTCCTCCAGTAGAACTTCCTATAATCGTCAAATCATTTACCAAACCTTTTAAATGTTCGTAAGCTTCAAATAAAATAGTCGCAATATTGTCCTCCTTTTTCCATTCAATACAAATAGCTGAAGGATAATTTTTTAGAATAGTTTTGAATTTAGTTGAGTTTGCCGAACTATTTAGTCCATGGATATAAACAATTTGTCGATTATTTGTATTCATATTCAGTGCAATTAAACCTTTAAATTAAACTTTTTCAATAAGTTAATCAAAATGAATTGTAAATTTAACAATATAATTGTGTTGTAAGAAATTCTTTTAACAAAAAAGCGACCAAATAAATTTGATCGCTTTTTTTATTTTGTAAAGTTATTTCTCAAGATCGAAGCCCCAATCAATTCCTTTCTTAATTGCTGGAACTCCTTCTGTCATCCATTTTGGAGCAGGTTTATCTTTCAAATAATGATCAAAAAACTGAACTTGACGTTGCTGAATATCGTTTTTATTCGCACGTTTTATCAAGTTATGGTCATCACCATTATAATTTAACATCCAAACTGGCTTTTGTAAACGACGCAATGCCATAAACATCTCAATTCCTTGGTACCAAGGAACAGCACCATCTTCGTCGTTATGCATGATTACAACTGGCGTCGTAACTTTTGGCATATTGAACAAAGGCGAATTTTCGATGTATAATTCTGGCGCTTCCCACAACGTTTTACCAATTCTACTTTGTGTTTGCTCGTACTGAAATTGACGACTCATTCCCGTTCCCCAACGAATTCCACCATAAGCAGAAGTCATATTCACAACTGGCGCACCCGTCCAAGCCGCAGCATACATATTGGTTGCAGTAATCAAATGTGCCACTTGATATCCTCCCCAACTTTGTCCCTGTATGGCAATTTTACTACCATTTACCCACGTATTTTTCTTCAACGCTTCTACTCCAGAATTGATATAATCTTCAGCAGATTTCCCTGGATGACCAATCGTATACGAAATATCTGGTGTAAATACAATGTAATCGTTACTTACAAAATATGTATGATTAATACGAGAAGGCGTTGGCGCAGGCGCTTGATAACGATTCAAATTATCCGAAAGTTTTTCGTAGAAGTAAACAATCATTGGATATTTTTTATTTGGATCAAAATTCTCTGGTTTGTACACAACTCCAGTTGCTTCTTTACCCGAATACGTTTTCCATGTTACCAATTCACCGTTCCCCCACAAATAATCTTTTTGTTGCGGATTGATTGCAGAGATCTTTTTCTCATCTTTAAAATTAGTTGAAACATATACATCAGGCGAATTTTGGAACGATTCTTTTGTATAAATAAATTCGTTCGCATTCAACGCTTTCGTCATTTTTTGCGTTCCCCAAGTATTCGACATTACAACTTTTTCAGGATTTTTTGCGTTCGAAATGATAGTTTGATAAACTCCAGATTGTTTATTCTGATTATTAAAAGCACCTAAATAAACTAAATTATCACGATTAAGTGTTTTTATATCATCATTCAATTGATTGATATCAAACGTAATATTATGTTTACGACCGAAACCATTTGTCATATTTTCTGGACGACGATTTCCAGCCAAATCAAACTCCCAAATATCATAACGATCTTTGATTAAAACCGTTTCGTCATTATCAGTAAAATAGGCAACTCCATATTCTTGCGCTAAAGTTGGCGAATCATTTTCTTCGTCATAGAATTTCACTTTTAGCTTTTTATTCAGAACTTTTGTTTCCTTTGTTTCGATATTATAGCTCGACCAAAAACCATTTTCGGCATTATAAAAAACAGCAAATTTTCCATTTGGCGATATCTCTACTTTTCCAGCCAAAGCTTTTGCAAATAACTCGCGTTGTCCCGTTTTCGTATTAATGATATAATAATCTTTACGACCTGTTACATCCCAATTAGAGCTTAATCGATAGGCATTATCAGAAGTTCCTAAAGCAAAATTTGAATTTCCTTTATTCAATATTTCTACTTGATTCATATCCAAATCCGCTAATTGTATCACTTTTACAGGATTCGATAAATCAATCACTGATAAATACGAACGCTTTTTTTCACGCTCAAGATTCTTTAATTGTTGTGGTTGAATAAAATCGTCTTTGTAACTCCAAACATCCACGTTTGCATAATCATCAGCAATTAAAGTTGTGTCTTTGTCTGCTAATTTTGGCATCAAACCAATGAATAAAGAATTTCCATCTTTACTAAATTTTGGTTGACGATTTTCTGAAACTTGCCAATCTTTTTTCAATCCTAACAATTCAGATTTCTTAATTTGCTGTGAATTATTTGTTGCAGTATAATATAAATAATACGTTTTGTTTTCTTTTTTCTCATCATCAGAAGTTCCAACAAACGCTACTTTATTTGCTAATTCATCAAACGCAAATTGCTTGAAATCTCCAATTGTATCAACCAATTGCTTTTGTGCAAAAGTTGCGGTATTTACCAAGAAAACACCATATTTAGTTTTATCTAAACTATCTTTTTTCTCTTGTTTTGTCGAAAAAATTAATTGCTTACCATTATCACTAAACTCATAATTCATCACATTTTTGAAAGATTTTTTTTGGCCAGAAATCAAATTTCTCAACACCAATTCTAACGGCGTATCTTTTTTATCTTTTCCAGCTGGTTTAGAAGCTTTATCCTTCGTTTTTGTAGAATCTGACTTGTCTTTTTTATCATTCTTCGATTCTTCTTTTTCTAATAAATAAGCTAAAAAAGAACCTCCTTTTTTCGGTGTTTTGAATGATTTTATATTTGGTAATTTCTCGACTTGATTAGTTGCAAGATTTAATATTCCGATTGAATCTTTAGCAATTTCATGTTCCTTTTTCTTTTTGATTCTAACCAATTTCAAATCTTTGTAAAAAGGTCGAATTTTAAAAACGGCAAACTTAGAATCTGCTGTAAAAACACTTTGTTCTCCTCTATGAAAACTTAGATTTTTATCTGTTTTCAGTCCAAAAAAATTCAATGTATTATCACTTTCTTGTGCATTAACTTGATAAGCAACCCACGAACCATTATTCGATAATTCTTTCATTCCAATTGATTGCCATTCATCAAAAACAGTCAAATCTAATGGTTTCTTTTGCGCATCAACATTTGTTGCCAATAAAGCGATTGCCGCAGCATACATTGCTTTTTTTGTCATCAGTTGAGTCGCATAATTTTTAAATATTTTAGTAGATAATTTCGATTTCATTCTAACTAATTTTTATGCGTTAATTTTTAAAGAAATGTGAAAATACTAAAGTTTTTAGAAACTATGAGGATATTTTAGTTTAATAATACTTTCAGTTGTATTTTTGTTAAAATTCTTTTTATGAAAAAATATCTATTAAGTATTGGATTTGGAATTTCGATGATTGCATCAGCACAAAATATTCAGATTGTTCCACTTGGAGTTTATGGTGGTAGCAACGAAAGCAATCTTTCTTCTTATTTGATTGGTGAAGAAACGACAAATAGCTATTTGGCATTGGATGCTGGGACAATTCTTTCTGGAATCAATAAAGCAATAGAGAAAGGTACTTTTGAAGAACAAAATAGTAAAGTTCTGAAAAATTATATCAAAGGATATTTTATTTCACATGGACATTTGGATCATCTTTCAGGCATGATTATTAATTCTCCAGAAGATGCAAACAAGCCTATTTATGGTATTTCTGAAACAATTTCAGTTTTAAAAAATAAATATTTTACTAATGATGCTTGGGCAAATTTTGCCAATGAAGGCGAATCGCCAATTTTGAATAAATATTACTACAAATATGCAGAAATAGGAACACCTTTCACAATAGAAGAAACTAATTTTACAGGAACAATTTACGAATTGAGTCATGTAAATCCTTTGAAAAGTTCGGCAATATTAGTCGAAAATGGCTCAAATGCAGTCTTATATTTTGGTGATACAGGAGCAGATCGTATCGAAGGAACTAAAAATTTAGCAACTATTTGGAAAGCAATTGCGCCTAAAATTAAATCAGGTAAACTGAAAACAATGATGTTAGAAGTTTCTTTTCCTAATTCTCAACCTGAAAAATTATTATTTGGTCATTTAACACCAAAATTGATGAACGAAGAATTAGGTGAATTAGCGAAAGAAGTTGGAAAAAGTAAGTTGAAAGGTTTTACAATCATCGTTACTCATATCAAGCCAAAAGATGATTATGAGCAAAAAATTAAAGACGAATTGTTAAAAGATAATCCATACAACATCAATTATATTTTCCCTCAACAAGGTGAAAGAATAATTCTAAAATAAATAATAATTACGAATTTATCATTTAAAGTCAAGATAATTTTTAATCATTTTATTTTAGTCGGTCAATTTTTATTATTTTGATAAATTAACGCTATTGATTTTTCATTAATTCGTGTGTCTATTCTACATTTGAATAAACCATAAGAAAAAATGACCGCGCAAATAGGAGAAATTTTATTAATCGACAACCAACAATATATTATAGCCGAACAACCATTACATCATTATTTTAGAAAATTAAATCATCCACCTTATTTTACTCCGCCTTCGCCAACGTGCTGGAGAGGATATTATGGGAAATGGGAATTGAGAAATGACGAATTGTTTTTGATTAATTTCAGAGGATATTTGGATGATTTAGATGAAGTTGAATTGAATTATTTATTTCCAAAAAGAGAAGAAGTTTTTGCGAGCTGGTATTCTGGAATTATTAAAATTCCAAAAGGAAAATTATTACAATTTAATCAATTGACACATACATCTATTTATGAAGAAGATTTGATGCTGTGTTTTGAAAATGGAAAACTAATCGATTATATCGTTCATAGCAATTGCACAAATTCTGAACGAGAAGTTGAGATCTAATCAATCGAACGCTTCAAAGCTTGTCGGTGAATTCGTCTTGTTATTTGACCTTATTATTCTTTCGAATTCACCGATTTTTATAAAATAAAAAAAAACCAACTGAAAAGTTGGTTTTTTCTTTTATCATTAAATTGTCCCGTCCTGAAATAGCGATACAAAAAAGAAATCGTTATTATGGAAGAAAGAAGCAATTATGTCAAACGTACTCAGCGAGATTACAGTATGTCTTTTAAGTTGAGTGTTGTAAAAGAAATCGAGTGTGGGGAGTTATCTACTGTGGGTGCTTGCCGTAAGTATGGCATCCAATCTCGAAGTACAGTTATGAGTTGG